>REEL01000065.1 GCA_007695095.1 Chitinophagaceae bacterium
CTCAAATTCTAAGCGTTCCTGTTTTCTTGTTTTATTGGACAACCCCTCAAGGCCCGATTAACAGCACGACAGGCTTTTTTATTTATATTTTGGATAAACTTCAAGCTTAAAGACCTTAAAGAAGCCATTTCGCAGAAGGAATGCGGCCTTTATTCCGGACTTGGGGCACCCGCTGCTTGAATCTTGCGTGAAAAATTTTACTGTTCGACGCAAGGAGTTTAAAATTTTTAGCAAGTGAAAGCATAGCGGGTCAAGGAGGAATTCAGCCGCGATTTTTTTGTTAACCCTTTTTTTCTAAAAAAAAGGGTTAGAAAGGGCTTGATAAAACTTTTTGATAGCCCCTGCCCCCAATCCGGAGATTGTCACACTTCAAGCATACGCGCAGGGCTTCCCTTTTGAAGCTCACAATGACGGTGTGGTGAGAGGCTGCCCTGCTCCATATTCTAACAAAAAACGGTCAATCTTATTCAGAGACGTACATTTCACAAAACCCTAAAAAACAAAATTACTCAAGAACATTTGTAAACTAAAAAAAATCAGCAGTCACTCTATTTTTTATTTACTGAAATCTGTTTTGCTGCACTCCTTGCTTTTCTTCTCAACTCATGAATCTCCGTATCTACATCATCATACACAAGTGAAATGCCCATCCGTCTATATTTTTTTGTAAATGGTTTGCCAAAAATACGAATATCTGATTTTTTTAATTCTAAAGCCTGAGGTAAGCCGTCATAAGAAGGCATTTCATTGCTGTCGTCTGCTGCCAAAATTACGGCTGATGCAGCTGCCCTTTCTAAGGTAATCTGATGTATAGGCAGCCCGATTAAAGCCCTGAAATGTAACTCAAATTCATTCAAATTCTGAGTGCCTGCCAATGTAACCATACCGGTATCATGAGGTCTCGGAGAAAGCTCCGAAAAATATACTTCATCCTCACAAATAAAAAATTCTACTCCCCATAAGCCCGCGCCACCCAAAGCTTTGGTGACTTTTTCTGCCATTTCCTTAGCCTTTTCCAGCAAAGCAGGCTTCATATATTCCGGTTGCCAGCTTTCCATATAATCTCCCCGCTCCTGACGATGACCTATCGGAGGACAAAATAAAATAGCTCCCTTTTTTTGAGTTACTGTCAATAAAGTTATTTCAGAATCAAAGCGAATGAATTCTTCTATAATTACTTCTTTTATGTCTCCCCTACTACTTTCTATGGCGGTTTCCCATGCATCTAAAATATCAATCTCTTCTCTGATTATTGACTGTCCCTTCCCGGACGATGACATCAGTGGCTTAGAAACACAGGGATAACCAATCTTTTTAACCGCTTTTATAAAGGAATCCTTGGTATCTGCATATTGATAAGCAGCAGTTTTTAACCCCAATTCTTTGGCAGCTATATCCCTGATTAACTTTCTGTTCATAGTGAAATTAACAGCCTTTGCAGAAGGAACTACCTGTATTCCTTTTTCCTCAAAATCATACAATTGTTCTGTGCGTATCGCTTCTATTTCAGGTACAATAATATCCGGTTGATGCTTATTAATTATTTTACTTAACTCTTTGGCATTTAACATATCCGTCACCTCAAAATCGTCAGCAAGCTGCATCGCCGGTGCATTTTTATAATTATCAACAGCAATCACATATTGTCCCATCCTCTTTGCCGCAATGACAAATTCTTTACCCAGTTCCCCTGAACCGAGCAACATAATCTTTTTATACATAAAATCTTTTTTAAAAAAAAACGATTGCAAAGATAGTTCAGAATAGTTTCAAAAGAAAACTAAGCACTCGTTTTTAACAAAACATTTACGAAAGCGAAATACGTAATAGGGGTGTTTTAATTATTGAAACAAATTAAACCTCATCTTCGCTAAACAGCTTCTTTAACTTATTTTCAAGTTGAATTCCACGTAAATTTCGGGCAATTATTTTCCCGGTTTCATCCAGTAAAAAAGTTGCCGGAATGGCACTTACCTGATATTCTCTGGCTACAGAACAGCCCCAGCCTTTCAATTGACTTCCCTGATAAGGCCAATTCAGCCCATCATCATTTATGGCATCTACCCATCTCTTTAAATTATTATCCAATGAAACACCAAAAATAGTAAAGCCCTTGTCTTTATACTCATTGTATAGTCTCACTAAATTCGGGTTTTCATGCCTGCATGGTCCGCACCAGCTTGCCCAAAAATCAAGATATACAATTTTTCCTCTGGTGTCAGACAAACTAATTTCCTTGCCTTTATGCGTGTTTAATGTAAAATCCGGAGCTTCCCGACCCACTGCCAAGGGAGATGCAGACGCAATTTGATGTTCAAGCTGTCTGAATAAATGATTTTCATTAGCCAAATGACCGTTTTCTTCAATATACGTACTGATGAAGTCATAATTTTCATTAATATCCATCAAACTAATTGCAAATACAGCCAGCAACTCAGATTCAGTTGTGTCCGCAAACTTTCTGTTATATTCACTGACAAATTCTATCTGTTCCTGATATTCATTCTGTAATTCGAGTAATCTTTCTACCGGCCCTCCGGCTCCCTGAACTTGTTGAAATTCCAAACCTATGGCAGCCAGGTTATTTTGAGCTTTACCCAAATCACCTACCATACTTAGCAAAATTTCATTTTCTGCCGGTCCTCCACTGATAGTATAATTGAAAAGATCTGTTTTATTTGCCTCAAAATTCATTTCCTGATTATCTAAAATAATAACCCATGAAACATCCTTGCTGAGTTTTAGCATATATACACCCTTTTCACTTACAGAACCTCTCATTTCAAAGTTTCCTTCACCGGAAACTATCGCTGTGTCAATTACTATATTCTGATTGAAAGAAACCTGCTCCAAATAAACCGGCATAGCCGATGCATCGCCACTAATTGTGCCTTTAATATGGTATTCACTTTTAGAACTTCTATTACTTTCTTTATCTGATAATTCACTGCAACTACCCAATAAAGTTATGATAAGTGGAAAAATGAAAACCTGCTTAAATTTTATATACTTCATTGTAGTTATTTTTTTGATAGAGAAGTTTTTACTTATTTTTCTTAAACTTCATCAATTTAACAAAACGTTTTAATCGTGCTTATATTTTTTATTAAAAACTGTTTTTCCTGTAATGAAAAAAATTAAGCCTTATCCAACATTTCCTGAAGAATTGCACTTGCTTTTTTAGGGTCTGCTTTTCCTTTTGAACGCTTCATAACTTCTCCCATAAAAAGTCCCATCAAACCTTTTTTACCGGCTTGATACTCCTTTACTTTCTCCGGATAAGCTTGAATAGCCTCCAATACAAAACCACTTAATGTATCCTCATCAGAATCCTGAATCAGATTAAGGCTTTCTGCTAACTCTTTTGCCGGCTTTTCGGGTGATTGCGCCATAACAGGGAAAAGCTTTTGGGAAGCCGCAGTAAAACTAAGTTTACCCTCATCTATCAGATCGATTATTTCAGCAATCTTTTGCTCTGGCAATGGAAAGTCTTCAAAATGAAGAGCTTTTTCATTCAGATAGGATTTTACCGGTCCTATTATCCAGTTTGCCGCAGCTTTATAGTTTTTAGTAAGCTTTGTTAAATTTTGAAAGTACAATGCAATTTGCTTGTCTTCCGTAATTACCGTAGCGTCATATTCAGATAAGCCTAATTCTTTTGTAAAAATTTTAGTAAGCTCCTTTGGGAGAGCCGGCATACTTGCCTTTACTTCATTTAGCCAGGCTTCATCTACAATTACCGGAGGTAAATCTGGCTCCGGGAAATAGCGATAATCATTGGCTTCTTCTTTTGAACGCATGGAAAAAGTTGTTCCTTTTGAGGCATCAAAACTTCTGGTTTCGTGCATAATTTCAATACCGGTTTCCAGGCAATCTATCTGACGCTCAATTTCAAACTCTATGGCTTTTTTTACATTTCGCATGGAGTTCATGTTTTTAACCTCCACTTTCTGTCCATACTCTTCGGCACCTCTTAATCTGACAGAAATATTTGCATCACACCTCAAACTCCCCTCTTCCATGTTTCCGTCGCAAACATCAAGATACCTGACCAGTTTACGCATTTCCATTAAATAAGCAAAAGCCTCATCTCCACTTCGCAAATCCGGCATGGTGACAATTTCAATCAAAGGCACTCCGCATCGGTTTAGGTCAATCAGCGTATTAAACGGATCCAAATCATGAATGCTTTTACCGGCATCTTCTTCCATGTGAATTCTGATAAGCCTGACTTTTTTGGTTTCATCACCCATTTTATATTCTACAAATCCATTGGTGCAAATAGGTGTGTCATCCTGAGTAATCTGATACCCTTTCGGTAAATCCGCATAGAAATAGTTTTTTCTGGCAAACTGATTTACTTCCCTGATATCTGCTTCGCATGCCAGACCCATTTTTAAAGCCATTGCAACAACTTCTTTATTAAAAACAGGAAGTGTTCCCGGGTGACCCAAAGAAACCGGATCTACCATAGTGTTGGGCTTTTCTCCGTAAGAAACCGGATCTTTAGAAAAAGCTTTACTTTTCGTTTGAAGCTGAGCATGTACCTCAAGGCCAATAACTGCTTCATATTTATTATTTACTGTCATACTTAGTTTAATTCATTTTTAATTATCGATTCTGCTTTGTCTAAAGCACTTTTTAATTTAGATACGTCAGAACCTCCGGCTGTAGCAAAAAATGCCTGTCCTCCCCCGCCGCCTTTAATTTCAACGGCTGCTTCCCGAACAATTTTCCCGGCATCCAAACCGTGACTTGCCGTAAAGGAATCCGAAATCATTATGCAAATCTGAGGTTTTTCTGATTGTATTATACCGGCAATGAAAATTAAATCAGGGAATTGCTGCCTTAGCTGAAAAGCAATATCCTTAACTTGCTTACTATCTGAACCATCTAAAATTCCTTTAAACCACTTTATTCCATTTTCCTCTTTGATTTTGGCAACAATCTCTTCTTTTACACCCCCTGACTTTTCCGCTTGTAAGCTTTCAATTTTTTTGGCCATTTGCTGATTGTCTTTTAGAAGCGCCTCTACAGCAGTAGTTATTTGCTGCGGGTTTTTCAGCAATTTTTTAACTGCGGAAAGTTCTTCTAAGCGGGTATAAATCCAGTTTTCGGCGGCTTGTCCCGTTACCGCCTCTATTCTTCTCACTCCTGCTGACACCGCTGACTCTGAAATTATTTTAAAAACACCTATTTCACCGGTAGACTGAACATGTGTACCTCCGCACAATTCACTGGAAAAGTTTTCCTCAAAAGTAATTACCCGCACTTCCTCGCTGTATTTTTCTCCAAAAAGTGCTGTTGCTCCCTTTGCTATAGCCTCCTTAAAAGGAACGTTTCTTTGCTCATCAAGAGCGATGTTTTCGCGAATCTTTTCGTTTACCATTTGTTCTATCTGCCTAATTTCCTCATCTGTCATTTTCTGAAAGTGTGAAAAATCAAAACGCAGATAATCAGCCCTGACCAATGAACCCTTTTGCTCAACATGATTTCCCAATATCTTTTTTAAAGAGGCATGTAACAAATGCGTTGCTGAATGATTTGCCGAAGTGTTCTCTCTATTATCAGCCAGCACAATTGCCCTGCAACGGCTTTTTGCATCTTTTGGCTGCTTTTTTGAAACATGAATTGTCAATTCATTTTCTTTAATCGTATCGATAATTTCGATTGTATCATCTTCAAAGCTCAGCACTCCTTTATCTCCGGTTTGTCCACCCGATTCGGCATAAAAAGGAGTTTTGTCTAAAATGATATGATAGAATTCCTTGCCTGAAGCCTGAACCTTTCGGTACCTGATTATTTTACAATCTGTTTCCAAATGATCATAGCCTACAAAAACAGAGTTTTCACCTTCAGAGACATTTACCCAGTCATCGAGTTCTTTCTTTGAAGCATCTTTAGAGCGCTTTTTTTGCAAAGACATCGCCTTATTAAAACCTGTTTCATCAAATGAAAAGCTATTTTCTTCTGCTAATAAAGCTGTTAAATCAGGTGGAAATCCAAAAGTGTCATATAATTCAAAAGCAAAATTGCCGTCTACAATCTTATCCGCTTTTGAATGGCTTGAAATGTAATCATCAAATCTTTTCAAACCGCTTTCTAATGTTTTTCTGAAATTATTTTCTTCTTCCAGCATCACCTTTTCGATAAATTCCTGTTGTTTTTGCAATTCAGGATAGATACCGGCATAAATTTCTGTCAGTTCTTTCACTAAGGTAAACAGAAAACTTTTCTGAATAGACAAAAAGCTAAAAGCATATCTAACAGCTCTTCGTAAAATTCTTCTTATAACATAACCTGCCCCGGTATTAGAAGGCAGCTGACCGTCAGCAATCGCGAATGCAACAGCCCGAACGTGATCTGCAATTACCCGTATGGCTATATCTGTCTGTTCATTTTTGCCATATTTTTGCTTTGATTCTTCCCCTATAGCTTTTATTAATGGGGCAAATAAATCAGTATCGTAATTACTCGTTTTTTTCTGAAGTGCCATACATAAGCGCTCAAAGCCCATTCCTGTATCTACATGTCTGTTAGGCAAAAGCTGTAAATGCCCGTCAGACAAACGGTTATATTGAATAAACACTAAATTCCAGATTTCAACTACCTGTGGATGTCCGGCATTCACCAATTCTTTGCCGTCAATTTTACTTTTTTCTTCAGCAGTTCGCAAGTCAATGTGAATTTCAGAGCAAGGTCCGCAAGGTCCGACATCCCCCATTTCCCAAAAATTATCTGCTTTATTTCCTTTTAAAATCCTACTTTCATCAATGAGGCTTTCCCACATTTTTTTGGTCTCATCATCCGGGCCCAGATTATCTTCAACGCTCCCCTCAAAATAAGTTACGTACAAACTTTTTTTATCCAGCTTATAAACTTGCGTTAGTAACTCCCATGCCATTTCAATAGCTTCTTTCTTAAAATAATCCCCAAACGACCAATTCCCAAGCATTTCGAACATGGTGTGGTGATAGGTATCTTTCCCAACCTCTTCCAAATCATTATGCTTTCCGGAGACTCTTAAACACTTTTGAGAATTTGCTACTCGCTTGTCGCTTGCTTTTTTGTTTTCTAAAAAAATATCTTTAAACTGATTCATACCGGCATTTGTAAACATCAGTGTGGGGTCATTTTTCAAAACCATTGGCGCTGACTCAATAATCTTATGGTCTTTCTGTTGATAAAAGTCCAAAAATTTCTGACGTATATCTTTTGCTAGCATAGATTTCTTTTATTTTTTTGATAATTACAGAAAAACAAACTTTATGTTGTATTAAAACGTATACATTTCTGATTACCGAGCGTTCATAAACTGGCACAAAAATATAGTTTTTAGTATGAAAAACATTATATTTGCAGAAATTAGGGGCGTTTATGTATTCAATATTATAATTTTCACCAACGAATTCCTTTTTAAATAAAATCTTAGCTTAAGTAAGCTATATGAGAAAAGCAAAATACGTTTTTAATACTCAGACACTGAAGTATGAAAAAGTCCAGGAGGGCTGGGGAAAATTTTCACTGAAAGTTTTAGGCTTTCTTTCGGCAACTATTATGTTTGCTGTTATTATAGTTTCTACTGCCTATAACTTCTTTCAATCACCAAAAGAAATAGTGCTGCAACGAGAAGTAGATGAAATGAGATTAAACTATCAATTGGTAGAGAGAAAGCTCGTGGAAATGGAAGATGTAGTAGCTCAGTTGCAAGATAGAGATGATAATATTTACAGAGTAATTTTTGAATCGGAACCTATTCCGAAATCAGTACGATCAGCCGGTGTCGGCGGGTCATTGAGATATCAGCATCTGGAGGGTTTAAAAAATTCCGGTTTGATGATGGCTGTGGCTGAAAGAATTGATAAAATCAGAAGGCAACTTTACATACAGTCTAAGTCTTATGACGAAGTAACAGAGATGCTGAAAAACAAGTCTGAAATGTTGGCTTCCATACCTGCCATTCAGCCTATA
The DNA here is from genome assembly GCA_007695095.1 of Chitinophagaceae bacterium. Taxonomy (NCBI): domain Bacteria; kingdom Pseudomonadati; phylum Bacteroidota; class Chitinophagia; order Chitinophagales; family Chitinophagaceae; species Chitinophagaceae bacterium. The sequence goes on from REEL01000065.1 coordinate 7,972, forward strand.
TCAAATGCAGATTTAACAAGAATAGCTTCCGGATTCGGTTATCGGATACACCCTATTTATAAAACCAGACGCCTGCATCAGGGCATTGACTTCACGGCACCGACCGGAACTGAAGTTTATTCTACAGGCAATGGAGTTATTGAAAGTGTAGTTCACAGTAATCGCGGTTATGGAAACCACATTATAATTAATCACGGCTACGGATATAAAACGCTTTATGCTCACCTTAGCCGCTTTAATGTGAGAAGAGGGCAAACTATTAACCGGGGTGATATAATTGGTTATGTGGGTAATACAGGTTTATCTACGGCTCCTCACCTCCATTATGAAGTTATAAAAGACGGTAACCGTATAGATCCAATCAACTTCTTCTACAATGATTTGACTCCTGAAGAATTTGATAAAGTAGTTGAATTAGCATCCAGACACAATCAGTCTTTTGACTAAACTTTTTTTAAAATCGTTCAGCTTTGCCATATAAAGAAAAAAAAATAGAAAAACTATATTTCACTATCGGCGAGGTAGCTGAGATGTTTAATGTTTCTACTTCTTTGGTTCGGTATTGGGAAAAAGAGTTTGATATTCTCAAGCCTAAAAAAAACACGAAAGGTACCCGCTATTTTACACGCAAAGACATCGAGAATTTAAAGTTAATTTATGAAATGCTTAAAGTAAAGGGATACACCCTGGAAGGAGCAAAAAAACAACTTCGTAAAAACCCAAAGAAAGTCATTGATTCGTTTGAATTAAAAGAATCACTTGAAAATATACGGGACTTCCTGAAAGAGCTTCGGGGCAATCTTTAGTTTCTAAAACCTCTGAAGTTATTTTTGTATTAACGAACCACCTGAAACTTACTGTTAAAGGTTTTGTTACCGGTAGAAATCGACAAAAAGTAAACCCCCTGTATTAAATTTTCGGTATCAATATTCAATTTTTGTTGTGTTGAAACATTAGCACTTTCTATCAGGGTTCTTCCTGTAACATCTAATACGCGAATATTCAAATCATTAAATTTATCATCTTTAAACTCAAGAGTTAATTGATTGGATGCCGGATTAGGATACATACTAAACTTATCATCAAAAGCAGTCAAATCATTTATTACGGAATTCATAGGAGATATAAAAACATCTACATCTTCAGATAAGTTATCACAGCCATTGTCCGGATTAGTTACCATAACACTATAAGTGCCTGATTCACCATCATTTACTAAATGAACATGAGATGTTGCCCCCGGGATAATGTTATTATCAAGAAACCATTGATACTCCAGGCTTGGGTGATAAACTGCTTCTAATTCAATCGGCAAAGAGTCAAAATCTGCCGGATTAGTTTCTGTAAAACTTTCGCTTAAAATTACAGCAGCCGGTCTGCAATCAGAGGTATCTGTAATATGCTCAACAGTCCCACTTGTTAATGAAGCTATGTATAATTCACCATAAACATCCTCTCCAAAAGAGACATACTGAAAAGGTGTATAAGTACCTATAAATCCGGAAGCAAAACCGGTATCAGTTTGTTCAACCCAGTAAAAATCGCCCTTACAATAATCTGCCGCCAGATATTTGCCGTATAAACCGTTAAAAAGAGCTCCTCTGTAAACAAACCCTCCCGTAATTGAACCACTGCATCCGCCTCCGTAATGCTCATATTCAAAAGCAGGAAATGTATAATCAGATTCCGGACCACAATCGGTTAAATTATATGGTAAACTACCTTCATAACATCTCCAGCCATAATTTTGGCCTCCTTCGCTATCAGCAGCCTGAAAGTTCACTTCCTCTATGGCACTTTGTCCGACATCAGCAATCCATAAATCACCGGTTACTCTGTCAAAGCTATTTCTCCAATGATTACGCAGACCAAGAGCCCAAATTTCATCAAGGGTTGATGCATCATTAAAAAAGGGATTATCTGAAGGAACAGCATAAGGACTTCCATTGTCAACATCTATCCTAAGCATGGTGCCTAAAAAGTTTTGTGGATTTTGAGAATTATTCTGAGGGTCACCTGCACCTCCTCCGTCTCCTACCGCAATGTATAAATAACCGTCATGTCCAAACAATATATCTCCTCCATTATGATTTCCGGCCGGCTGGGAAATGGTTAAGATAACTTGCTCTGAATTCGGGTCAGCTATATCGGGATCGGAAGAATCTACACTAAATCTTGAAACTACATTGTCACCTCCCGGAGATTCTGAATAACATACATAAAAATAACCGTTATCCTGAAAATCTGGGTGAAATGCCAGACCCAATAAACCTCTTTCACTACCGGTCATAACCTGACTTGAAATATCTAAAAATGGATTTGAAAAAATATCCCCATTACTATCTGAAATGTATATTACACCCGGCCTGGAAACGATAAACAAACGTTCATCATTGGCATGTTCAATTTCAATAGGATTTGATATTCCGGAAGCAAATGGAGTTAATGAAATTTGGGGTTGAGCAACCAAAAACGAAATATTTAACAGCAAACAAACTGTAAAACAAATAAATTTATTCATCATATTTTAAATTTAAGATTAATGTATTATTATTAACTAAATGTAATATACAAAAAAATCTTAAATACTGTGAATTATAATTTCATCTTTGTTTAATTCCAAAGTAATTTCCAATAAAAAGAAGGTTTTTTAAACTCCTGCCTTAAATCTATATCTTCAAACATGCAGGAAATAGTATCTCTCAGCGTTTCATTTCGGGAGGCTTTATTGACCACATAATTAAAGAGCCAGGGAAATTTAACAAGTCTTTGCATAGTATAGCTTAATTTTAGCTCACTCCACAATCTGTCATACACCAATGTATCGTATTTACTTAAAAAGTCAGCGTTTGTTTTGTTTTGGGCTATTGCTTCACAGATAGTTTCTGCAGCAAGCTTTCCGGAAAACATTGCATTTCCGATTCCTTCTCCTGTAAAAGGATCTATCAATGATGCCGCATCTCCTATTAACAGATAATTATCTCCTGAAAGTTTTCTTTTTACGGAACCCAGCGGTAATCCAAAGCCTTTAACCGACCCTTCTAATTCAGCATTTTGAAAACGATCTTTGATGGTTGGAGCGTTTTCTATGATTTCATTCAGTAAGTGCTTTAAATTTATTTTTTTCTCTGAAATCTTATCGCTTCTCATGCCAAGTCCAATATTTGCCATACCATTTGGGAGCGGAAAAATCCAAAAATATCCGGGCAGTACATCTTTTAAAAAGTGCAGCTCAATAAAATTCTCAATATCCATCCCTTCCACTCCTTTGTAATAGGCTCTGATTCCGGCACAGTAATACTTTGGTACCTGCTTGAAACCGTGAAATTTAGCCAATTTTGAATGAGCTCCATCAGCACCAATAACATAATCTGCCAACTGTTTATTACCGTTTGAAAAACAAACTTCCAACTGATTTTCAACCCTGTTGTAATTAGTAATTTCAGAATTTTGAATAAACTCTATATTGGGATGTTTCAGCAGTTTTTCAACTAAAAAATTATCGAAATCTAAACGCTTAGAAATAAACCCGGGAGCCGGATCCTGCATACTAAATGCTTTTTTGAACGGAATTCTCAGTGAGTTTTTATTCGGTGCAAAAAAATGAACCCCATACGAACCGATTTGCTTTTCAAAAGCACGCAATTCATCTAAACAATGCGGAGCAACCTGTTTTAAAACTTCAACAACTTTACCACTTAAAGCATCTCCGCAAATTTTGTCTCGCGGGAAAAGGGCTTTATCATGCAATTCCACTAAAACTCCTTTTTCAGCTAACACATAGGCAGCTATAACTCCTCCCGGCCCTGCACCTGATACTATAACCCTTGTTTTCTTATCTTTCAAAACTTAATAGTAGATTTTAAATAAGCACTTCCCGAAGAAAAATGATTAGAAAAAAGAAGTCCGTTGATAGAGTTGCTTCCTACTGAGATTAAAAAATTAGGCGAACTAAACTCAACTTCTAAGCCGGACAGATAACCCGACATAGTTGAAAAAGCAAATGACTTATGAATATTGAGTTTAGATACGGGTTGGTAAGAAGCTCCGGCCCAGAAAATACCGGAATTTTTAAAACTACTTCTATACTGAACTCCTCCTGAAAGAGCAAAAAACTCCCAACTGCTGTGACCTCCCCGAAGATCAATAACTGTAGGATTTGCTGAACGGTGGTTGGACAATTCACTTTGAGGGAAGTAAGTATTGTTTACGGAATCTATATAATCATTAAAAAAATCAGGATTATCCAAATCAAAAATTTGTGGAACAAATATGCCCTGAAAGTCAATTATAGTATCTGCCTGCAGCCGGCTGTTATCTTTCCAGTTGATAAATCCAAGACCGGATACTGTTGCAGAAACATAGTAGTCTGTAGTTTTCACTCCGGCATTTAACGTAAAATCCATACCAAAGCCGTTCCATATTCCCGGGTGGATGCCCTGATCTGAATTTTCTATCATAGAAAAATCATAATCAAGAGTCAGGCTTTCGCCTAAAGGAGCTGTGAATAATTCAGCTTTTTCTACATCCACAGAAATATACTGCAATCCTTGAAGCAGGCTCCCTTTTATTCCTGTAAAAAAAGTAAAAGATTCGTTAATCTCTTTAGTGCCACCATAGAAAAGCTGCCATTCGTTAAAAACTCTTTGTTCAAAATTTCCCGGTCCTATAAATGCGGTTTTATCCTCAAAACTTTTGTTCCCATACAAAGCCAAGTTTACTGCATCTTCAGAGAAAACACCTCTAAAATCCTGTACATTTTTAAAACCAATTCCTAAAATACTTTTATCAAACAAAAATGATTTTTGAGGTTGATAGAAATAAGTCGCTCCAAAATTCCAGTTTAACTTAAAAGGATTACTTTCCTTCAAATCATTTGCTGTCACAGACTTTTCATCTTCATCCAGAAATCTGTTAAAAAGAATACTATAATTTATATTGTGTTTTAAAGCATTGGAAAAGCTATGATAATCGCCATGAAGGACTATGGTATGTTTTTTATCAAACACATTTTCATTATGAAAATCGGGCATTTCCATAAACTCGGATTTCAGAAAATTCCCTCCCTGTAAAGACAGATTTAAAGCAAAAAGTATTATAAAAAGTATTAAACGCATTGAATTTTCCGGCTGCTAAGTTTTTAAAATAAAGACCCTGAATTGTATTTAAAATCCGCTGTCAGCTTGACTTTTAGTTTATTGTTATCATAAAGTCGAACAAAATTATCATTGCAAAAAGTAGAAACCGGCGTATTCAAAGTAGCGATAACAACTGCTTTTTCAACATTCTTCCAAATTTCTATATCCTCTTTACTCAAAGGTGCAGATAGCAAAGAACGCTTTGATTCTTCCGTTTTGCAATCCGGGCCGGGTTCAGCTCCAATTGCCTGCATCCCTTTAAAATATTCTTTAAGTACATCTCCGTTTTCATTTAAAAAAGCAACTGTTATACTGAAATCCAGCGGAAAACTGTTATCCGTTATTAAATGTAACTTGCCGGTTTCCAAACCTCTTAGCTCACGTGCAATTTCCTCCGGGTTAAAATCAATTGTATCAATCAGCATTAGAGATTCCAATTTAATAGCAAGCGGGATTTCCAAATCCATAAATACTTTTAACTCACTATTCAAATAAGCGAAATCCTGATAATTAAATAAATTCATGGAAGGATTAATCAACACATCAAAATCATATTCAATAGTTTGCGGAAGAGTTTGTAAAAAGAGATTCAGATTAGAGTTTTGCTCATCGAGATTCAAATTCGACTTTCCAACAATAAACGGATTATCAAGTGCCCTGCTTATGCTAAGTCCTTGCTGCAATTGAGCTGAACTTAACTCTACCTGTTGTCCGCGACCAATAGCTTTTAATTTATTCACAATTACTTCTCCCTCAATACCAAAACCATTTTCTACTCTAAGATTTATAGCCGCAGCTTCTAAAAATAATTTTCCGGATTTAACTATATCAAAGACTTCTGTATCCAACACTTCTAAATCGCTGCTGATGGTATCACTGCCTAAGTATCCTTTTACATATTCCGGAACTATATTTTGAATTTTATAGGTAATTCTCAGACTGTCAGTAGGCTGTATAATACCGATTGGGCTTTGAGCTCTTATTTTTCCTTTTAAAATTTGTTGAAAAGTATTGAATTGATTATTCTGAGGTCCTTTTAAATTCAGATTAAAACCTGAAATATCGAAGATTTCACTCTTGCTGACAGTACCGGAGGCTCCCGGTGGCGGAAGAACAGTCTCCAAAAACAGCGGATTGCCGTTATCATCAGTAGCTGCCGGAAGTGAATATTCAAAAAAGAGAGAGTCTGAAATTGTACTGCTCATTTCTACCGTAATCTGACCTTCCTTGATGCGAACAAAAGTAATTTCAGGGCCATCTAAATCATAAGTTGTTGACTCTTGAATATCAATCACAGTAAATAAAGTAGATGCATTTCCGGAAAAATAACTTCCATGTGCATACTTACCACCCTGCAGCAATGAATCCAGATTAAAGAAATAAGTCAATGATGTGTCAGGTATTTGCAATAAATCGTCCTGCAAATTAAAATTCAACACCTCCTCACTTACCACTATTCTTAACAGCCCGTCTGAATCTGTCTGAACGTATTCATCACCGGCAATTTCCCTGACACCCAATTCTGTAGAAAATACAGGTATTAGCCAGTCAGTATCCCATCCGCTTTTATCATCCGGTTTACAAGACAACAAAAAAAGGCTCAAAAAAAAGAATGTTAGTAATTGCTTAACCAATTAGTAATAATTTTAACCTTCTGAGTAAACTCTAAATACAGATATTTATTTGAAAAGCATCACTCAGAATTCTTACACAATTATAGAGAATTTTACATCGATTTAATTTTTTTAGCTTAAAAATATCTTTTTAGCAGTTTTTTTAGAATTTTGAAGTATCATGCAAAACATCAACACACTTTAACACTAAGTACATGTTTCAAAAACTTTGTTCCTTATTATTAATTATTTTTTCGGCTATTTGTCTGATAAAACCTTTATCTGCTGAAGAAATCAAGCAAACTATCAGAGGGGTGGTTATAGACAGTGAAAGTAATTTCCCGCTTTACGGAGCAACTGTAGCTGCTTATAATGCCGGTGGATTGCTGGTAAAAGGAGCCGGAACCGACGAAAAAGGAGCTTTTGCAATCCGTGATATACCGGTAGGTAGATATACTCTTGTTGTTAACTACCTGGGTTATAATGAACAACTCATTCCCAATGTAGTATTGATTTCAGCCAGAGAGACCATACTTGAAATACCACTTACAGCATCTGCTTTTGAAATGGATGAGGTTGAAGTCAGGTCTTCAGTGGGAGAATTTTCAGCAATTAATGAAATGACCACCTTAAGTGCCAGAGTTTTTGCTGTTGAAGAAGCAGAAAGATATGCCGGAAGCAGAGGAGACCCTGCCCGAATGGCTGCAAATTTTGCCGGAGTAGCCGGTGGAAATGACAATAGTAATGATATCGTCATCAGAGGAAATTCACCTTTGGGTGTTTTATGGCGATTGGAAAATGTAAACATTCCGAATCCTAATCATTTCGGGGTTTCCGGAAATACCGGTGGCCCGGTGACTATTTTGAATCAACGACTACTTTCGAACTCTGATTTTATAACCGGAGCCTTCCCTGCTGAATATGGAAATAGTATAGCCGGTGTTTTTGATTTAAGAATGAGAAACGGGAATAATCAAAATCATGAATTTTCAGGACAATTTGGGTTTTTAGGTACTGAGTTAATGGCTGAAGGACCTATTTCAAAGGGCAGTTCTTCTTATTTGGTAAACTACAGATACTCTACACTTGCAATTTTTCAAGCTTTGGGGATTAGCATTGGTACCGATGCAGTACCTCAATATCAGGACTTTTCCTTTCGATTAAACTTTCCATTTGAAAACAATTTAAATCTTTCAGTTTTCGGAATTGGCGGTTTGAGTGGAATTGATATCATCAACAGCGATATAAGCTCCCCGGAAGATATTGGTATTTATGGTGATGAAAATTTGGACGAACAATTTCGTTCCGGCATGGGAGTGACCGGGCTAAGATTAAGTGGTTCCCCAAGCATAAACACCTATTATACCGGGACTCTTTCTACTTCAGTTGAATATCAATCAAATGAACTCGAAACGATTTACAGGCGGCCGGATACAAATGTGATTATTGTAGATTCCATAAGTTTAAACAATGCATATCGTTTTATTCAACAAAAACATTCAGCTTCTTTTAATCTGAATCACAGGCTAAATTCAAGAAACCTCATAAGGACAGGCATTTACAACGATATCTATCAATATAATTTTACAGATAGCTTATTAAACCCAATTGAAAATAAATTTTACAACAGAGTAATGGCTGATGGAAGTTTTGCTTTAATTCAACCTTACCTTCAGTGGCAGTTTAAAATATTAGAAAATTTAACTTTAAATAGCGGTATACACGGACAGTTCCTTAGTCTAAATAATAGCTATGCCGTTGAACCGAGAGTAGGTCTCCGATGGCAGTTTAGAAGAGGTCAATCTCTGAATTTCGGTAGTGGGCTGCACAGCCAGATGTTACCTGCATATATTTATTTCGCAGACACAAATCCATTATCTGAAGAAACGAATATGCTCAATAAAGACATTGATTTTTTGAGGAGCCTGCATTTAGTAGCAGGATATGACAATCGAATTTCCCGATTTTTACGCATGCGTGTAGAGGCTTATTATCAGCACCTGTATAATGTGCCGGTTGAAAAAAGTCCAAGTGCCTATTCTGTTTTAAACCAGGGAGATGATTTAAATAGATTTTTTCCTGATGAATTAGAAAATACAGGCACAGGCAGAAACTATGGAGTGGAATTAACGGTAGAAAAGCTTTTTAACAGTAATTATTTTATCCTTTTTACGGGAACTCTTTTTGATTCAAAATACGAGGGGAGTGACGGAAATACTTACAATACAGTTTTTAACAGCAATTTTGTAATGAATCTCTTAGGAGGTTGGGAAAAAAGTGTAGGGACAAGGAATCGTTCAAATATTGGAATTTCAGGGGGAATTACTTTTGCCGGTGGGAAAAGACATACACCTTTAGATTTGGAGCTATCTGAACAAGCAGGAACTGCTGTCTTTATAGATTCTTTAACAAATAGCAGACAGTTTAGAAATTATTTCCGGGCGGATGTAAGATTTAACTACAGGATTAATACTGAAAGATTTACCCATGAGTTAGGCCTTGATCTGGTCAATGTTTTAAATAATAAAAATGTTTTCAGACAAAGCTATACCGGAGGGAATCCCCCTTTAAGAGAAGAATATCAGTTAGGGTTTTTACCGATTTTCTATTATAGAATTGATTTTTAAATCAACGGTAAATTAATCTGAATCTGTATGATGGTTTCATCAGCAGACAATAGGGGATGATTGTTAATTGATCTACCACTAAAACCTCAAGATTATGCATATTGCAAAATTCATCGGGAACTTCAAGCAACATGCCACTTCTGCTGATATCTAAGGTAATCAGTCCATCAAGATTTGTTATACCTTCCGGAAGTTTACTAAGGTGGTTCCTTCCAATAATAAGCGTTTGCAGATGAAATAAATCCTCAATACTCTCAGGTATTTCATTTAATTGATTATCCTGTAAATACAAATGCCTTAGATTTTCAAAGTCACCTATGCTCTCCGGCAATTTTGAGAGATTATTATGATTTAGCTTAAGTTCTTCTAAATAATCGAGCTGAGATATTTCTTCAGGTATTTCATTAAGGTGATTGAATTGCAGGGATAGCTCGCGAAGATTTTCCAAATCACCGATTTCAGGAGGCAGGCTTTTTAAATTATTTCTGCTTACTACTAACCTTTGCAAATTTTTTAAATTACCTATTTCAGGTGGAAGTGTTTCCAATTGATTTCTAAAAAGGACTAAGGTTTCAAGATTTACAAACAACCCTATATCACCCGGCAATTCTTTTATATTTTGTCGGCTAAGATTTAAATGAATTACATTTTCCGGATTTCTGAAAGCAGCATCCAGATTTCTGTGAGCTCTACATGAGTTAAGCAAAATACAAATGCAGATACAGGATAAAACTAAACCTATTCTTTTCATACTTTTGTAATAATAAAAAACTTTTATTAAACATTAATTACAAATTTAACATCTTTTTTCTTTATATTTAAGCCTTAGATAAAAAGGAATTAAAATTAATAAAGAAACAATAGATTTAAACTTTTCTACTATTAATAAGTTAACTGATTATAAAAAACAAAACTATGGTTATTGGAGAAGCACTCGTTCCTTTTAAATTAAAGGACATTAACGGAGAAATATGTGATAGCGAACAACTTAGCGGAAAGCTTTTATTGGTCATTTTTACGTGTAATCATTGTCCCTATGCAAGAGCTTATTTAAAAAGAATTTATGAATTAAATACGAATTTTAAGCCGAGAGGCATTTCTATAGTTGCTATCAACCCAAATGATGGTGAAAAATATCCGGATGATAGATTTGAAAAAATGCCTCCATTTGCGGAAGCTATGGGCTTAGAAAATTTATACCTTCATGATGAAACGCAAGAAGTAGCTAAATCATTTGGTGCGCAGCGTACGCCTGAGGTGTTTTTATTTGATAAACACCGGGTATTGCGATACAAAGGAGCAATAGATGACAGTTGGGAATATCCGGATAGGGTTAAAAGCAAGTATATTGAAAATGCCATTTATGCGCTGCTTAAAGGAAATGAAGTCAACCCACAGGAAACGCAGGCAGTAGGTTGCAGCATAAAGTGGAAGTAAATTTGATAGCATATTAAAATCAGCATCATTTTATTTACTTTTGCAGTATGGCAAAAGATTTCAAAGGCAAAGTAGTGATTATCACCGGTGCATCATCCGGTATTGGTGAGGCGCTTGCCAGATCCTTCAGTAAAACAGGTGCAAAAATTGTTTTGGCAGCCAGAAGTTTAGAAAAACTTAATGCATTACAAAAAGAACTTCATAATGAAAACCCTAACATCATAGTTGTAAAAACTGATGTGAGTGAAGAAGATGACTGTCAAAATCTAATAAACAGAGCACTTTCAGAATTTAACCATATAGACATACTAATAAATAATGCCGGCATTTCAATGCGAGCCTTATTTGAAGATTTAGATTTATCTATTCTCAAAAAATTAATGGATGTTAACTTTTGGGGAATGGTCTATTGTACAAAGTATGCACTCCCCCATTTATTAAAAAGTAAAGGTTCGGTAGTAGGAATTTCATCTATTGCCGGTTACAGGGGTTTACCGGCAAGAAGCGGATATTCTGCCTCTAAATTTGCCATGCAAGGGTTTTTAGAATCTTTACGAACTGAAAATTTATATAAAGGCCTGCATGTATTGACAGTCTGCCCGGGCTTTACTTCTTCAAACATACGCAATCAGGCACTTACAGCCGATGGTAGTTCTCAAAAAGAAACCCCTTTAGATGAGAAAAAAATTATGTCGGCAGAAGAAGTATCACAAAGAGTGCTGAAAGCTATTTTAAAAAGAAAAAAAATAATCATACTAACAACCTTAGGGAAGTTGACTGTTTTCTTAAACAAATGGTTTCCCGGATATATGGACAAACTTAGTTTTAATCACATGGCAAAAGAGAATGATTCCCCTTTAAAACACTCTTAATCTAAGTATTATATACAGTACACGCTAAAATTTCATTGTTAATAATTCATAGATTAATATTCTGAAAAATTCTGTAAATTGAACACTTTATCAAGATTTAAGGGGCTTTCGAAAGCTTTAAAAATTATAAAATTACCCGCTAAACCATTGAATATGTTTGATATAAATCAAATAATTAAGCAGAAATCCGTTGAAATGAAATCTGAACAATTGGTCTGTAAACCAATTATTTTGAGATTAACTAATAATTCAGATTTTGATGATTTCAAAAGAATTATTCAACAAAAAGAAGTAAAAGTCTCTGATAAAATAAATAATCAACTAAAAGAATTAATAAAAATACAGAACCCTCTTGTTAAATTAAATGAAGCTGAATATATAAAAAAAATTGAAGAACATTTAAATGGTATAAGTATTTATAAATATGGGGCTTGGGTATTTTATCCATGGCTAAACAAGATTGTTCACATTTTGGACATCGACGAGTTTATAGATTTAAGAACAAATAGAAATCAATACAAAATCACTCGAGAGGAAAGAGAAATTTTATCTAAGAAAAAGTACGGTATTTTAGGGCTGTCAGTTGGACAATCTGTTGCCGTTTCATTATCTATGGAACGAAGCTTTGGAGAGCTACGCATTGCAGATTTTGATACGCTTGATTTATCAAACCTCAATCGGATTCGTTCAGGAGTTCAGGATTTGGGTTTGTTAAAAACGGTTTCAACGGCAAGACAAATTGCAGAAATTGACCCCTATTTAAATATAAAATGCTTTCATGAGGGAATAAATGAAGAAAATATTGAAGCTTTTCTATTAGAAGGTGGGAAATTAGATATTTTAATAGATGAATGTGATGGCTTAGATTTAAAAATTATTGCCAGACAAGCAGCGAAAAGACACAAAATTCCTGTCATAATGGAAACAAGTGACAGAGGAATGATCGACATTGAGCGTTTTGATAATGAACCCGACAGGTCAATAATGCACGGTTTGATAAATCACCTGGATTTAAACCCAGCTAACCTTAAAAGCCTTACCAATGAAGAGAAAATTCCTTATATGTTACCAATGCTTGGCATTGATACAATGTCAACCGGTTTAAAAGCCTCAATGCTTGAAGTTGAACAAACAATTAGTACATGGCCACAATTAGCTTCGGATGTAATTCTTGGAGGTGCAATTTCAGCAAACGTGTGTCGCAGAATTGCACTTGGTAAATTTGATATATCCGGTAGGTTCTTTATTGATTTGAATGAAATTATACATTCAAACAGTCCTCATAAACATAATTTTAAACAAAAAAATGAATCAACTAAGCTAAAATCTGAGACTAATACTGATTTTCATATAAGTAGCTTTACTAAAAGTGATAATCAAAAATCATTAACTGAAGATGAGTTGAATTCAATAGTTGAGTCTGCTATTTCAGCTCCTTCCGGTGGAAATAGTCAACCTTGGAAATTTGTTTATGAAAATGATTTTTTGTATTTGTTTTTAGATAAATCAAGAGGAAGGTCCTTCTTAGATATTGACTATACCGGTTCCTATTTAAGCCTTGGAGCTGCTTCAGAAAATATTAAACTTTTTTGTTTAAATAATTCTATTGGTGTTAACATTAAACTTTTTCCTGATAAAGAAAATTTAGATTTAGTAGCGTTATTCAGTTTTTATGATAACCCTGAAGTAAAATCAGGTATTGAATTTGAAAAGAAAATAGCTAATCATATTTTCAAGAGACTTACAAACAGAAGAATAAGTACAAGAAATAAAATTTCTGATAAAATTATTTCTGAAATTCAACTTTCTGTAAATAATATGACGAATATAAATTCTATTATTATTTCTGATGAAAATAAAATGAAAGATGTTGCTAGTATTCTTTCTAAAACAGACCGTTTATTAATAACAAATAAAAATGGACATCATGGCTTTATAAATGAAATTAGATGGTCTGATAAAGAAGCTAGTGAAACAAAAGATGGTATTGATATAGCAACTATTGATTTAACTGCTGGCGAAGCAGCTGGTTTTAAAATTGCCAAACAATGGAATGTTATAAATACATTAAATAAATGGGGTGGTGGTAGTGTTTTTGAAAAACTATCTAAAAAAGGAATTGAAGCTGCTTCTGCCATTGGCCTAGTAACTACTAACAATTATAGTTCTAGTCATTACTTTAATGTCGGAAGAGCAATAGAAAGAATATGGCTTACGGCAAATGCAAATAATGTTGCTTTTCAACCAATGACACCAATAACTTTTTTACTTCACAGACTTAACTATTCAAACGCTGAAGGATTAACAAATAGTAATCAATTAGAACTTAAGGAGTTGGAAACAAAACTATTTGATATATTTAACCTTGATAAAGAACATCCCGTATTTTTATATAGAATGTTAATAGCAGATGAACCAGAAATTAAATCATACAGAAAGCCTGTAAATGAAGTTTTAATTACCAAGAGATAACTAATTAATGCTCACTAAAAATATTAAAATACAAGCATTTAGAGCCATTCACGATAATAAAAAATGTGAACAGTTTTATAATGGCCATATCAATGTATTAAAAAGTTATGGAATTGATCCAATTAGTTCTGCTCAAAATGCCTGGTTTTACAATCCTGAAGTATATGCTATAATAGCTTTTGAAAATGATACATGTATAGGTGGTGTAAAATTACATAAAACAGGAGGCACACAAGCTTTACCATTAGAAGACAGTATTGGCTTCATGGATGAAAGAATTTATGACATTGTAGATAAATACAGTAAGTCCGGAGCTGCTGAAGCTTGTGGTCTCTGGAATTCTCGTGATTTTTCCGGATTAGGACTAAGCAATATCATGATGATAGCAGTAGTAGCTACTGCACATCAATTAAACATAAAAACCTTATTTGGAATAACTTCAGACCACACTGAACCACTTTTTAGAAGTTTTGGATATCGTGTAATAAGATCAATTGGTTCAAACGGAAACTTTTCATACCCCACCCCTAAATATCTTTCGCGTGTAATTAAGATGAATAGTAAAACTTTATCTTCTGCAAATCCGTATAACCGAAGAAATATTTTATCTCTCAGACAAAACCCAAAGCAAAAAATGATAATATCAAATTCAAAAGTTAAAATTAATGTTGAATTTGATATTACACTAAGTATGGCGACTTCATCCATTTAGGATTTACTGTTTTACGGTTTTAAAAAGAGATTTTGAAACATCTTAAATAATGAAAAAGATTTTATTAGTACTTACATTATTATTCAATTTTTTATCCTACTCTGAATCAAAAACAATTGTAGAAGTAAATAATGATGATTATTCTATAAACGTTAGTAGTTCTCTTTATATAAAAGTTGATAAAGAAAATGAATTCAGTTTTGATGACATTAAAAATTCTAATAATTTTGTCTTAACTGATGAGAAAATTCCTAACCTTGGGATATCCCGTTATTCTCTTTGGGTAAAATTTCATTTAAAAAATAATACCTCAACTGAAAACTTATTACTAAGTCTTCCTTACCCAATTTTAGATTATGTGGTGTTATATCAAGAGATTGATGGAGAATATCAAATTCAAAAATTAGGAGAATATGTTCCTATAACCGAAAGAGAGTATAAACATCAAAATTTCATTTTTGATATTCATCAAAAAATAGGCTCTGTTTCAACATACTATATCAATATTAAAAGTAGTGAACAAGTAATGTTACCATTAACTGTTGGCACCTCAAAAGCTATTTTTCTCGAAAATGCAGGAATAGAAATAATAAATGGTGTTTACTTTGGATTAGTATTAGTAATGATATTTTACAATCTATTTATCTTTTTCTCTGTAAAAGACAATAATTACATTAAATATGTTGGATATATTATATTAATAGGACTTACTCAAGCTAGTGATCAGGGGTACACATATCGATTAATTTGGCCAAATTACCCGGAATTTGCTGGTTTTATGGTTACTACTTTTCCGGTTCTAGTTGGTGTAGCTGCAATGCTCTTCATGAGAAGCTTCTTAAACACAAAACAACACTTACCAAAATCTGAAATAATTCTTTTTTTCCTTATTGGAATGTACTCTACTTCTATTTTTTTTAATTTAATTGGTTATCCTCAAGAGGGTTATAAACTGCTTCAAATTACAGCAATCATTGTTTCTATCTTTATGTTTGTAGTTGCCTTTAAGATTATGAAAAAAGGATATAAATCTGCCAAATTTTTCCTATTGGCCTGGTCTGCTTTTTTAATAAGTGTGTGTGTATTTATTATGAAAGATTTTGGCATTTTACCATATAATAATTTTACAAAATTTAGTTTACACATTGGTTCAGGAATCGAAATGATACTTCTTTCTTTTGCACTTGCAGACAAGATAAATATCATGAAAAAAGAAAAAGAGGAGTCTCAGGCAAGGACATTAGAAGCTTTAAAAGAAAATCAGCGAATAGTAAAAGAGCAGAATATTGTATTGGAGCACAAAGTAAAAGAACGTACCGGTGAGTTGGAAAAGTCAAATTTAAATTTAAGTAAAACACTGACAGACCTTAAAGAAACTCAAGCCCAGCTCTTAGATTCAGAAAAAATGGCTTCTTTAGGACAGTTAACTGCCGGAGTTGCTCATGAAATCAATAACCCAATAAATTTTGTCACTTCCAATATCAACCCATTAAAAAAGGACATTAATGACATTGTTGAGCTCATTCATTTATATGATTCACTTAAAAATGAAGAAGCAGAAAACATACCACAAAAACTAAAAGAAATTAAAGAGTTTGAAGATGATATTGAAGTAGAATTCTTACTCGAAGAAATAAATATGCTTTTAAAAGGTATGGAAGAGGGCGCAACTCGTACGGCTGAAATCGTGAAAAGTCTTAGAACATTCTCAAGGCTTGACGAGTCAAATTTAAAGAATTCTGACATAAATGAATCTTTGGAGTCAACTTTATTACTTTTAAAGAGTTCTTTTGGTGATAAAATTGTAATTAATAAAAATTATTCCGAACTTGAGCCGATAGAATGTTACGCTGGCAAACTTAATCAGCTGTTTATGAACATTTTAAACAATGGAATTCAGGCTGTAAATGAAAAAAAATATAGTGGAGATGAGCAACCGACAATTGCTTTGAAAACTGAAAAGGTTGATGACTACGTCTTAATTAGCATAGCAGATAACGGTATAGGAATGGATGAAAACACTAAAAAGAAAATTTACGACCCTTTCTTTACTACTAAAGATGTTGGAAAAGGAACCGGATTAGGCATGTCTATTGTTTACAACATTATTGAAAAGCATGAAGGTATGATTGATCTCATAAGTGAACCGGGAAAAGGAACAGAATTTCGAATTTTTATTCCCAGAATGCACGATAAAGAAAATGAAGACACTAAAAAAAGCGAAGCATATTTACAGTTAAAACAAAAAAGAAAAGAAAAACTACGTGAAATCGTAAAAAAGAAGACAACCACCTAAAACCCAAAAATGAAACCTGAGAAAGCGAAGATACTTTATGTAGATGACGAAGTAAATAACTTAATTAGCTTTAAAGCAGCCTTCAGAAGAGACTTCGATATAACTACAGCAGAATCCGGTCACGAAGCGCTCAAAATACTTAAAAATGATACCTTTAAGGTTATCATCAGTGATCAACGTATGCCCAATATGATGGGTGTAGACTTTTTTAAAGAAGTCTTAAAAAATGGCAATAAAGCTGTTCGAATTTTACTTACCGGATATGCAGACATCAGTGATGTGATTGCTGCCGTAAACCAGGGCCACATTTTTAGCTATGTCTCTAAACCCTGGCAGGAAGAAGATCTGAGAATAATTATTAATAATGCAATCAGATATTATAACACTGAAAATGAATTAGCAGAACGTAACATTGAACTTGAAAAGGCGTATAAAGAGCTAGAGAAGTTTGTATATAGTGCCTCTCATGACTTGAGAGCCCCATTAGCTTCAGTTTCCGGACTGATTAAGTTGGTGAAAATGGAAAATCAGAACCCAAGCAGTGCTGATTATCTCGAAAAGATTGAAGGTAGTATAGACAGACTCGAAAAGTTCATTGAAAATATCATTAGCTACTACAGAAGTGCTAAAATGGAAGAAAAAGTAGAGATAGTCGATTTTGAAACATTAATCGACGAGACGCTCGAAATTTTCAGATATTTTGAAAATGCTTCTGAAATAGAGTTTGTTAAAAAAATCAATGTTTCCGGCAATAAAGAGTTTAAGAGCGATGAAGACAGGATTAAAATTGTAATCAATAATCTTATTTCTAATGCTATTAAATATCAGGAGCCGCAAAGAGAAAATAAAAAAATTGAAATTGATGTTACGGTTAATGAAGATTTTGCAGAGATTAATATTTCAGACAATGGTATTGGTATTAATGAGAAAAGTTTAGAAGAGATTTTTACTATGTTTTACAGATCTACTGCCCGAAATTCCGGTTCAGGTATTGGATTATACATAGTGAAAGAAACAATAAACAAAATGAATGGTGAAATTTCCGTTCAAAGTAAATTTGGAGAAGGAACAACTTTTAAAGTTAAAATTCCTAATCTTAATAAAGTATAAAAAAACCGTGTAGAATGAGCAACCTAAATAAAAATATGCCTCTGGTGATGCTTATCGATGATAATGAAATCGACTTATTTCTAAACAAAAAGTTTTTGGAAGTCGCTCATATCAGTAATAATGTTATTTCTTTTAGTCACGCAGAAAAAGCATTACAATATTTAACTCAACAAAAAGACAATTTGTATGAATTGCCTGATATAATCTTACTGGATATTCAAATGCCTGAAATGAATGGTTTTGAGTTCCTGGAAAAATTTAATGCATTTTCAGATAAAGTTAAGCGGAAAACTTCTGTAATTATGCTGTCATCTACTATTGATCCGATTGATATTAAAAGAGCTAAAGACTATTCTTTTTTAATCGATATACTTACCAAGCCCCTTAACCCTCCGGTTCTTAAAGAAATTTTAAAAAAAGAGTTAAAACTGAATGCTGCATAATCTCTTTTTTAAACGACACCATCATTTAACATTGATTCAGCTATTCGCTTAAAAGCATACTTTATTGCTCCTTTTTCATAATTCACGTAATTCTTTTCCTGACCTTCAGAAATACATTTTTCATGTATGTTTTCCATCGTTTCCTTTAACAACTTATCTACTTTTTTTGTACCCCAATTCTGAAAAGTTGCATTTTGTGTAATCTCTAAGCCGGAAACATATACACCTCCGGTGTTTGCAGCAATATCCGGCACAAACAAAACCTTTTTTTTCTGAAATAAATCTATCGCTTCTGAGCTACAAGGCATATTTGCACCCTCAGCAACTATCCGAATGCCGTTTTCAATCAACTTTTTAGCATCTGATTCATCTAATTCATTCTCTGTAGCACAAGGTAAAGCAATATCAGCTTCAAAATCCCAGGGCTTCTTTCCTTTTTTATATTCAAAATCTCCGGAAGCTGCTATCTTTTCCAAAGACAACTTTTCAACTAACTTTTGTTTCTTTATTTTTTCTAAATCTTTTTTTGTAAAACCTTTTTTAGAATAAATTACACCCCCTGAATCAGAAAGGCTAAGCACTTTTCCCTTAAATTCCAATATTTTTTCCGCAGCATGTAAAGAAACATTTCCGGCACCGGATAACAAACATTTTTTATCTTTCCAGTCCTCCCCCATTTTTTCAAGCATGGCATTTACAAAATAAATTAACCCATATCCTGTAGCCTCAGTTCTTAGCTTACTTCCTCCGTTTTCTACAGATTTTCCGGTCATAGTACCGGTGAATACATTATTAATTTTACGATAATAAGCATACATATATCCTATCTCACGACTCCCTACACCCATATCTCCGGCGGGTACATCTGTCAACTGACCAATATAGCGATGCATCTCTAACATAAAACTCTGACAAAACTGCATCATTTCATTGTCTGACAAATTTTTCGGATCCAGGTCTGCTCCTCCCTTTCCGGCTCCCAAAGGAAGCCCGGTTAAGCAATTTTTAAAAATCTGTTTAAAAGCCAAAAACATAAAAGTGTCTTCATCTACATCTTTATTAAAACGAAGACCTCCCTTATATGGTCCCAGATTGCTGTTCATTTGAACCCTGTAACCTCTGTTGACTCTAACTTTTCCTTTATCATCAACCCAGTTGATTCTAAACTTAATACTCCTTTCCGGAATAATCAGGCGTTCTAAAATAAGATTCTTTTTGTATAAATCACTTGAGTTTAAAACCGATTCCAAATAAGGTAAATATTTACTGAAACTTTGTCTATACTTCGGTGAGTCAGGGTATTTTGAATCAAAATACTTAAGTAGTGAATTGCTTTTACTCATATCATTCTTATATATTTAATAAATAGTTGTATTATACAAACCCCTTATGATTAAAATTGTTTAAAAGAGTAGTACAGCTTGTATAAAAGCAGAGAGACCAATACACAAATTTAAAATTTCATGGGAGAAAAGCCAGAGGAAAGCTTGAAGTATAAAGTTTGAGGGGGGGATGATGGAAAATGTAAGGGAGAATTCTTAGACCTTTACTGCCACTCAGAGGAGTAACAAATGCTTCATCTTTAAGTCTCCATCGCGTCTAAATAATTCTCCAAACTTTTTTTCCGGTAGCAGCCCCAGCGTGAGGGATAGTAGCGGAAAGCCCGCAGCGACGGAGGAGTGAGGACTTGGAGCGAATAGCACGACCCGGAGGGGCACGCCCAAATACTCTTTCTACATAATATTTAACTTAAAAGCCTTTCTACACAAAGAAGTATACCCATATCAGTACTGAGATTATGGAAACTATAGGAGCAATCAATATTAGAAAGATACCTCCCGGACGAAACTCTTTTTGTTCAATCAATCCTGTCGCATAAGAAATGGCATTAGAAGGGGTAGAAACCGGCAAAAGCAAGGCACAAGAACAGCTAAGGGCTACTATGACCGGAACGGAAATTCCCCATACGGCAGGCAGTGTTATGGCAAGCGGAATTAATATAGATGAGGCGGCAGTATTACTCATTACATTTGATACAAGCACAGCTATATAGGCAAACATCACAGCAATTACAAATGTCGGGATATCCATACTTTTAACTTCTTGCATAATGATCTCCGCAAGTCCAACCTGTACCAGCGCAATACCTAATGCCAAACCTCCTGCGACCAGCATGAGCGTATCCCACGGTAATGAGCGAACATGTTCGGCTGTTACTACTTTGGTAAGCGTCAGCAATACTATTGGCAAAGCTGATGTACCGGCAACCGGAATGCCATGCAACGGCTCTGTCAGCCAAAGCCCTATGGTGACAAATAATGTGATGATTACAGCAATTCGGTGGGAGGGTTTAGCATCAAAGCTACTTTCCTTAATCGTACTTAAATCAATTTGAGTGCCTTTCAAGGCAAATCGCCTGGTAAGAAATAACCAAAAAAGCCAAACCATCAAAATGGCCATTGGAAATCCAAAAGACATCCATGCAGCAAAAGTGATTTGAACACCAACTTCCTGAAGTGCACCCACGGCAATTGCATTTGGCGTACTGCCAATAATTGTACCGATTCCACCAACAGAAGCGGCTGCCGGGATACCAATCAGTAATGCGCGGGAAAAGGCAGCTTCTTTGCCAATCAATAAAATAAGTGGTAAAACTGAAGAAACCATCATGGCCGTTGTCGCTGTATTCGACATCACCATGCTACCTAAGGCAGTTGTGTACATCAGCCCCAATAACAGCTTTTGAGGTTCTTCACCAAAACGTTTGATGGTAAAGCGAAAAAGCGATTTGTCCAGACCAACCACACTCATACCTTTTGCCAGAAAAAAACCGCCTAATAACAGCCATATTACATTGCTTGTCCAGGTACTGATATAAGTATCAACCGGAAAGGATTCTTCTATAATAAAGTCTGTTCCAAATCCCAGTGATAACATTGCTATCAAAAATATACCTACAGAAAATGGCGGAATAGACTCAGTAACCCACAAACCAATAGCAAGTACTGTAAGGAAAAAAACAAAATTTACGGACTCGCCATATTCCAATCCACTGAATAACCAAGTTAATATCAGTGCTAAAACGGCATTTCCGATAAAAGTTGAGGTGTTGAAAATGAGATTCATTCGCAACTTCCTGTATAAGGACTTAAGTTTCATTCTGAAGCAAAAATACGGAAAATGCTAAATTCTTTTACTTTAGTCTTTTTAAAATCTTCTGAATACTTCAAATGTTTACTTATTAATATTAAAATTTGCTTTCATGATAAATTGACTTTTAGTGGTCAACCCATATCATGTACTTTCTATAAATATTTATCCAAATCCGGTTTCCTCAATTTTAAAAATCAAATCTGAAAATAGACTGGAAGCAAAAAATTCAATCTTTGATTTGTAAGGAAGAAAATAATTGCATTTTCAACACACTTACCATTTTCAAAAGATTTAAGCTTTCTAAAAACCGGTATCTGTCATACTCAAATAAAAACTGCAGATAATACTAATAATCAAAATATTTTAAAGCATTAAAACATTAATACTCTCCTATCCTTACTTCTTCTCTTTTTAATCAAGCTTATCAATTCAGGAAACACTTAGACTGAATGTAAAAAAGGTAATATCAGATATATCTGAATTCAAATAAGCTTATGTAAAAAAGTTATTTCACTACACACACATAGACTCCAATCAGATATGTATGAAAGATGTAACTATTATACGGAGAAATGTAACTTTCAAGCCATAGTATGGGTGTAACTTTGAACTGTGAAAATTTATTCACGCTTAAATCTAATATTATGAACTACTATTTAATTTTTATCACCGGACTTCTATTTCTGGTTTTTGGAGCTAATGCAAATGCTTCAAAAATGGATACAGATCAAAGAGAAGTTTTTGCTTTTGGTATAAAAGCCGGATTCAACTACTCAAATGTTTGGGATTCAAGAGGACAAGAGTTTGATGCAGACCCCAAATTTGGCTTTGCGGGAGGTTTTTTTGCAGGAATTCCTCTTGGAAGAACAATTGGTCTACAACCTGAAATTTTAATCTCACAAAAAGGATTTAAAGGATCGGGTACTATTTTGACAGCTCCTTATACTATAAAAAGAACCAAAACCTATATTGACATTCCACTTCAGTTACAAATAAAGCCGGTGCAACATGTCACTTTTTTAGTAGGTCCGCAGTTTTCTTATTTGTTAAAGCAAGATGACGTCTATACTTTTGGTTCAAACAGCATTTTAGTAGAAGAAGAGTTTAAAAATGACAATATCCGTAAAAACATTCTGGGTTTTACTGCCGGGATTGATTTTAGTATTTCACATTTTGTTTTATCCGGAAAATACGGATGGGATTTTCAAAACAACAATGGTGATGGAACTTCTTCGACTCCACGTTACAAAAACCGCTGGTTACAGTTAACAGCCGGATATATATTTTAGACTTTAATGAAATTATTTGAGCTGACAATTGAAAAACTCAAATTCAAAAAACTTTAAGACCAAGCAAATTGATTCAATTTTTTAGGCTTTAATCACAACAAAAGTTTAATAATATAATCTTAGAGTATTTTATAAAAGCAGAACAGCCGATAAAAAGCTGTTCTGCTTTTTTTGTTATTTACCTTTGAATCGTAAAGCCTCAACACGATTAGATTGCACCGTATACACATACTCAGAATCACTACACCATGATATTCCCGAGCGTCTTCTTGAATTACTAATTTCCCCTAATTTAGAAAGATTTTCCGAACTTAAAATCATAAGAGGATCGGAAGGAGAAATAGGGTGGACAATCAGCTTTTCATTTTCAAACAATACATCGGCATCAAAACCGGTACTTGTGTTTGCAAACATTGCACCGTTATCCGGATTTATTAATGCAATCCCTCTCCTTTCCCCTATTGCAAAAACCTGATTGTTATAAAGTTGTAATTCTTTTATAGTTCCTGTAATTCTCCGAAAATCATGATTATTAATCACTTTCCCTGTCTTTAATTCAACGACATGAATTTCATCATCTTCTGCAACAAATAATTTATCATCGCCCAAAACCCAATTTGTTGTAACACCTCTTCTACCCAATTCAAGTTCCCAAACGAGTTCGCCTGATTGCGCATTTAAAGCTTTTACTCCTTCCCTACCGTCAAAGCTAATCAATACTAATCCATCTGTAATAGTTAAGTTATTTACTTTTTGCCTTGAAAATTCTGAAGATGTCCAAAGTAGATCACCTGTTTCAATATTATAAGCTTCAACTACAGCTCTGAAGTTATTCGGCTGCCTGTTGCCCGCACTTACTCCCAATGCTAAAATATTTGATATTACATATCTGTATAAAATCCCATCTTTTATTACAGGAGAAGCAAACTCAGAAGCGGGCCCGTACCCCATATACCCTAATAATGCGTCATCACCACTTGTAGTTTCAAATAATGCTGTACCACTTTCAAAATCAAATATTTCTATTTGGTTGAAGTTTAAAATAATTAACCCATTGTCAAGTCTGATATCAGGCAGTAAAGGAATGTGATCAAAACCTCCCGGCTTTTTTTTCCGATAATTTTTACTGTAAGTCGATTTCCAAATAATGTTACCTGTTCTTGTGTCAATTCTGAGAATATCCTTACTCAACTGATAAAGAGTTTCTAATCCGGGAATAGTTGGTAACCAAACCGGATTCCCTCCAAAAGTTAAAATGTGCTTAGATTGCTCATCATACATAATATGGGATAAACCCGCCGCCGTTTCTTCTACTGTCCACATAGTCTCTCCATTATTCAAATCAATATAGGCCAGGCCAAAAAATGAGTTAACCAGTAAAGCATTTACTTCCGGTAAAATTTTAATCATATTGTTAACATAAAACTCCGGGTAGTCAGGCAAGGAAACCGGAAAGGGAGGTGGTGCCGATGATGAAATACTATTCAATGCAGATAATAATTCTTTAGCGCCATCCATGCTCCACATTAATTCATCATTACTCCATTTTTCATTACCCGAACTCAATTCTATTAGTGAAATAACTTCTTTATTAGCCTCCCGGTAATCAAATCGAAGAACACTGTTCAAATGAGGCACAGGTATATGTACGACTTTCTGTAAGGCTTCTAAATCATCAGCTAAGGTAGACTCATTATTACCCCTTCCTCCACCTATGGTTATGCCACCCGAACGACTTCCTCCAAACTGCAATCCGCCTCTTCGTCTTATTTCCTTACATTCTGCATCGGCTAATTTTTTGCCTTCATTCTTTTGAAAAACTTCTATACCCAAAGGGTTTAAGAAAGCTACATTGTTTTGGGCATGATTGCTAAAAATAGAAATAATAGGAGCCGATTTGTTATCATGATACTTAACTCTTGCTTCCCATGCACTTTCAAAACCATCATTCGCCATTGAAGAAATAGCCGTAAAAGCGAATACAAGTAGAAATAGAAATTTAATTGTTCTTTGTTTTTTCATTAGTTTTTAATTTTTGATCGGTTTATAAAATCAATAAAGCATTACAGTTCAAAAGACTTTGATACACTTTCATTAAATCTTGAATAAATACTTACAATTTGTATCTTTTAATACTATATAATTGTGATTTCCATGTAGTTATGAAACTTATTAATGAGGGCAATAATAATTAATTTTTATTTAGATTAAAAATTATCTTATAAATATTGGAATATATATTTTATTTTTCTTTTTATAATTTTACTCATTATGAGCATATAAAAGTATCCCTTAAACTACTCAAACTTCAAAAGAGAATATTTAACGTACAATATAATACAGAATGTTAAACAACTATATTGAGAATAGCTATTTACACTTTGCATTTATTGAGTAAGTCTAAATATAAGCTTCATTTTGAAGTCCATGATAAGTTTTAAATGTTTTGGCTCCAACCTAAATTGTTTGTTCATTAATCGATATTAAATAAATCTATATCGTCCTGTAACCAATTCCTAAACTAAATCTAAAGGGTATTTTATTTTTTTCAGAAAAATCCTGTCTATAAAACTCTTTATTTTTTTTAAAAGTCTCTATTTTTTCATAACTTAGTTTTATGAATATTAAATGTAAATTTAACAACT
>REEL01000066.1 GCA_007695095.1 Chitinophagaceae bacterium
TATTCTGTATGCCATATATAATTTATGAAGGAAATTTTGTAAATTCGTACTAAAACATTTCGCCATGCAGACAAGAAGCTTTTTCCAAATCAGCCTTTGCTTAATAACTGTTGTCTTTTTACTGTCCTGTAATAAAGATGATCGCTTATTTTGTACTAAAGGCAAGGGCGATATAGTTTCTGAAAACAGAAACCATAGTGAATTTAATCGCATATATCTGGAAACCAATGCAAATGTTTTTGTAACTATTGATACTGAATACGGAGTAAGAGTTGAGTCTTATGAAAATATCGCTCCGTTGATAAAAACAAATCAGGAAGGCAGCAGGCTGAGAATAAGCAGAGATGAATGTATCAGAAGAACAAATGACCATATAAATGTGTATATTTCAACATCAGACATAAATGCACTTGAAATTACCGGTTCGGGAAATATTATAGTCCAAAATACATTTAACACCTTTCGTGTAAATAACAAAATCAGTGGCTCAGGAAGCATTACTTTTAATGCAAATGTTCAGGAATTAAACAATACAATTTCAGGTTCGGGAAATATACACTTGACGGGTTCAACAAATATTCACAACATAGACATTAGTGGCTCAGGAGACGTAAGAGCATATAATATGCAAAGCACGAGTGCTGATATTAACATCAGTGGTAGTGGCAATGCAGATGTTTGGGTAACCGGTAAACTTGTTGCTCTTATCTCCGGTAGTGGAGTTGTCAGATATATCGGATTCCCGACAACTGATGTGGAAATAACCGGATCCGGCAGTGTTTTAAACATGAACAGCAGTGGCACAAAGTTTTAAAAAAACTTTCTTATTTCTAAATTGCTATTTAAATTGTCTATAGCCTAAGAAAGATTTAAAGATTATAGACTAATCTTCTTTTTCCAGTATTTCGGCAATCTCATTTAAGTCTTCAAATGATTTTGCACCGACTTCTATTTCGGATCCCCCGACCAGATTTATTCCTTCCGGTTTTATTGAGTCCAATATCTCCAGTATGTTTTGTGGAGTAAAAACAGCTTTTAATAAAATTTTATTTTCTTTACAAAGTTGACGAAGGTCGTTTATTTTAATTGAGGAACCTTCTTTTTCCATATCTTCAATTTTGACTCCAATAGAGAGAAAGTCCAATATAAAATATTCCGCGGCCTCTTTGTAGCTGTCAATTTTACTTTTCAGCTCTTCCGCGGTCATTTCATTTTCAATAGATATCTGTTTAAAAACCGGAATATTCAATTGTTTTATCCAATTAATATCATATTCACCGGTCAGTTGAATATAGTCAGGTTGTACCGTTTCAATTATACTTTCAATTTCTTCTTTTGGGTTATTATGAAATCCGGCAACAAAAGATGTGCCGTATAACCAGTTTTTAATTTCCAGTGCATCTTTAGGATGGATAAAGCCGGGCAGTTCAGGGTTCAAATTTACATCAACCCATTCGGCTCCCATGGCTGAAAAATATCTCCCGTCTGACAAATTGTATAAACTGCCTTTTACTCGTGTAATTAAATCCATTTTTCTTTTTTTTTAAACAATTGAAATATCAAACTGAACCAGGTCAACAAACTCCTGTATACGATTATTAATCTGTTTTTCATCAAGTTGTTGCATTCTTTCCAGTCCAAATTTTTCAACACAAAAAGAAGCCATAGCAGAACCATAAACGATTGCCCGCTTCATGTTTTTAAATGAGATGTCACCGGAAGCGGCAATGTGTCCCAAAAATCCACCGGCAAAGGTGTCACCGGCACCGGTTGGGTCAAAAACATCCTCGAGAGGCAATGCAGGAGCAAAGAAAACCTCGTTTTTGTGGAAAAGTAAAGCGCCATGTTCTCCTTTCTTTATTACCAGATATTTAGGCCCTTTTCTAAGTATTTTTTGAGCGGCTCTTACCAAACTGTATTCTCCTGAAAGTTGTCTGGCTTCCTCATCATTTATTGTCAACACATCAACCATGCTGATAACTTCGTCCAAAGCTTCCCGTTGACTATCCATCCAAAAGTTCATTGTATCCAGAACGATAAGTTCCGGTCTTTTGGGCATGCGTTCAATAACTTGTTTTTGGACTTGCGGGGTGAGGTTGCCCAGCATCAAATATTTACAGTCTGCGTAACTTTCCGGCACAATAGGGTCAAAGTGTTCCAATACGTTTAATTCAGTCGCCAGAGTGTCGCGGGTATTCATATCCATATGATACTTACCGGACCAGAAAAAAGACTTCTCTCCCTTTTTTATTTGCAAGCCTTCTGTCGATATACCTCTTTGCTGAAAAGAAGCTATCATGTCGGTTGGGAAATCATCTCCCACGACAGAAATCATTTTAATAGGTTTATATAAAAAGGAAGCGGCCCAACTGATGTAGGTTGCTGCGCCACCGACAATTTTATCTGTTTTTCCGAAAGGTGTTTCCAGTGCATCAAAAGCGACCGTTCCAACTACAACTAAACTCATAATATTTTTTTTAGCAAAGATTGTGAATTTGAAAAATAATGCCTAATTTTGTGCCACTTTCTTAAAAGAAAACAGCAGAAAAGTCAATATTCCCCCTTAGCTCAGCTGGTTAGAGCGGTTGACTGTTAATCAATAGGTCGTTGGTTCGAGTCCAACAGGGGGAGCAAAATATCAAAGGGTTTCAAGCCATTAGCGTTTGAGACCCTTTTTTATTTGGGTAAAATGGAGAAGGCGGATTTAATAATGATTTTCGTAGGTAGAGACGCGATAAATCGCGTCTCTACCCTTGCGTCTCTATCTTGAGCCTAATCAACAGAAACAGAGAATTATCTTACAATTTGTATTTTAAACACCCTTCCTTCAATATGCAATAAATAAAAGCCTGCCGGATATTCATCGATACTCAGACTTGTCTCAGCATCTGTAAGCAAGCCTGATTGTAAAAGCCTACCGTAAATATCTATCAGTTGGTAAGACTTATCTGAAGAAAAATCACTGACCCGGATATTCAGCCTGTCCTGTGCCGGATTCGGATATATCTTGATGTTTGCCGAATTAGCAACTTCTGATAAGCCTATTGGTTCTTCCGGCTCTTCCGGGACCTCTTCCTCAATATAGATTTGGCCTTTTAAAGCGATATTGTCAAAGCGATTATTCCCATTTGACTGATCTGTATTTCCGGAAAAAAGAATTCTAATTTTAAAATCCGGGTTATTATTCACTTCAGGAATATGACTCAGGTCAATTGATTTTATTTCATAATTTTCACTGATATTAAATTCTGTAAGCGGGATATAAATATCATCACCAATTGTATAAGAGACATAGTGTTTTAGCATTCCCTGACCCGAACGGTGCACGGCATAATCAAATTTAATGTCCTTAAACCCGCTTGTAGGCATTGCAAATAGTAAACTTCTGCCATTAGAAGGGTTTCTCACTCTTGCTGCCCTACCGGGAACTTCAAATTTGTAAAGGTTCAATTCAGAACCGGTATTAAACATGTCTATATCTCTGGATCCTGAGCCGGTATAAGTAAAAAAGGCATGTAAATCTTCATCAATCGAGTAATCGGCATCAATTGAAATTACATCCATCGGTGTTTCAAGCTCATTGAAATGCCAATAATAAATCAGCGAATCATCACCAAGGTTGGGATGGTGAAAATGTGCAATTACGGACGTAGCCTGCTCAATCATAAGTGTAACTTCAGCAGTAGTCAAGTCAGGACTTACAACAGCACTGTCAATTTCCCAGTACTCAAGTTCATAGCCACCGTAGCCGGCAGCTTCAAAAGTCGTTTGAATATTTCCATAAATATTCGCTTCAAAAGGGAATCCGGTAATCCATTCCGAATTCATTCTGATTTTACCGGTTCCTTCGGGATAGACATCAAAAGTAGTGGCAAATGGACCGGTTAAATTATAGCAAGTTGCAAGGCCGTTGATTAAATAATTCGTTCTTGTCAATAAAAAGTCTCGCACATCCTGCACATTGGCTTGCCATTCATTCATGGTACCTCCCCAACGTTGTATTTGGCGGGGCATTTCGGGTTCAATGTTGGCTACCATACTATCCAGTATGTGCACCAGATTGTCATAAGAAAAATGAGTATTTAGTAAGTCGCTGTAACGATTCACATATTTTGTGCGTACGTCATGATTTTCAGTGATAAGCTTATGCAAAATTTGTACATGCCCGTGGTTATTAACCGTAAGCTGTTCAACCTGACAGGGGGGAGCTTCCGCAGAAATATCAGGCATATTCGTCCAGTTAATATAATGTCCGAGGCCGGCTTCCTGATCCCACAGGATATACCGCCATTTTTTTGCCTGCCCGTCCGGATGTAAGCCTCTCCACCAACCGGTATTGTAATTAAGCCAATCACGGGAAACCACGAAGGAGTTAATCACAAAGTAATCAATCAAGCTACTGATATCAAGCGATTGATTTACATATTCAAAATGCAGAGAGTCTCCCATATCATTATTTTGGATGTACTGCACCATTTGATCCCAATCTGTTACGGCATTTTGATTTCCGTATTTGGGAGCTGTGCCGCCCCAGGTTTTTAGGAATTGAATATAATAATCACTTTGAGGATGTCTTCTGTGTTGGTCATAATAGTGACGTGTGTAGTGATGGTCGTCCACCTTTTCTCTTAAATCATAAACACCCCAATATTGGCCATTTACATAAACGATGACATTTAATGAACTGCGTTCATCCAGATTCAAATCACTTAATTGCGATAATCCTTGTACGTAAGAATCCCGTATGTGTGCACCCCCGGTTTCAAAAGGGTAGTTATCATTTGCTGCGGCTTTTACCATCAATCTTCGGTAATTAGTTCGGTCTGAAGTAGAAAAGAAGGGGTAATTTAAGGCGTCATTGTATCCGTGCTGACCTCTTGAAATAAAATCTACGCCTCGCTGGGCATAACTCCAGGAGTCATTTCCATGTTTATTAAGATCTCCGGCTGATTTTTCGACGAAATTTCCATCCTTGTCAAAAAACTCAAAAGTACCAATTGGTCTGAGGTTGATATCTCCCAGAAAAAGCTCTTCTAAATCAATATTACCTGAAAAACTGAAAACCGGCAGTGTATGATTTTCATCAATGAGATAGGTTTTGGTTTGAATAAAACCCGGCGCTAATGAATCTGTTGGGTGATAAGCTCTTGCCCGTAAAACAGTCGTTTCCTGAATTTGAATCGGACTGTTGTAAATTGGGGAGCTGCTGTTTGGTCTGTTGCCATTGGTGGTATATCTGATTATCTCATTCGGGTTTTGAGATGTAATACTGATAGTTTGACTACCTGAATAATTGCCTGCACTAAGTGAAAATTCCGGGGTTGAGGTATAAGCCGGTTTTGAACCGCTATTTGACCCTAAAGGTGTTGGATTTTCAAATACTCCCCATTCTTCAGCTCCATCACTTACCCTTCCGTAAGAATGACCAAATTGAGTCCGCCAAAGTTCATAGGATTCCAATACTGTTCCGTCAGGGTCAGTAAGGATTATGTGCTCGGGATCCATTTGAGACAACCTGAAATTTGTATGAAAATTTGTTCCTGAAGCAAAATCTCTCCCGGAGCAAAAAATGATTACACGCCCGTCAGGAGGAATAAATCCGGAGGGAAACTCCCATTTAGTAGGATTATTGGGATTGTCGCTCAGATAAAATCCGGTAAGGTCAACATAGTTTGAAGAAGTATTGTACAGTTCAACCCAGCTTTCAAATCTGTTAAACTCATCTGAGATATGGTGTGGAGATCCTGCATATTCAGGTTCATTGCCGATATTGACAAGGTTTGAGGCTGAGTACTCATTAATAACGATGTCTCCGGCTCCAAACTGAACATCATCATGCGTGATTTCAATATACCTTCTGTTGATAAAGTTAAAAGTCGCATTACAGCCTGCACCACCCCAAACACGCGATGCATGAAAGGTCAAATCTACGCTTCCGTTAGAAATACCATTGGCTATACCGGTATTTTGAACAACATAGGTTTGCATTCCATCTGTTTGTCCGGAGCCTTGATAAACCTGCGTTTGCCCTGACGGCCCAGAAATAAATGTCCTCTGATCTTCCATCCAGGCATTTGTGCCGGATACTGCCGTAAAATCCCATTCAAGATAAGTGCTTATTATCATATCGCCCTGAGGTACATTCAGCGTTAAAATATCCTCTTCATAATTTGGATGAGAACAGGTGTTCATAATATCCGTATTGTTCAGGCTTACAGTCGGGTCAATCGTTACAGGATAAACACGTTCAGGTGCTTTCAACCAAGCAGCATCAACTTTCAGTTCAAGAGAAAAAATACCCGGGCTGATTTCTTCAAAATAATATTGACCAAATATATGCGGGCGATTATCTTTTTTTCTGTCTTTAACTTCAGTTGCATCGGTTATTACAGGATGTTGGAAAATAAACTCAATTTCATCGTCCGCATTTTTAACATATAATCGTCCGGTTTGTAAATTGCTTTCTTTTTCATGTTCAAAAGTCCAGCCCTCCGGCATATTTACTTCATCACGAATAATCAGCCATGCAGCAGGATCTTCCAAAAAGCTTTCAGACTGAATGATATAATTTGTTTTGAGCAAATTTTCCATAAAAACATGCTGGACATCCAGTTGCGGTATAAATTCTTCGAAATATGCTTCTCCTTCTGAGAGCTGTGGATTAAAAAGAGCTGAATTGGGGGTGCTTATTTTTAAAATATATCCATAAGTATCTTTTTGGTAAAAGCGAATATTTTCGCCATACAGCATAGTGTTGTCGGATGATTTACGAAAGTTTAAAGCTGCCGTTTCAATATTGATTGATTGCATTGGTTTTTCTGCCGGAAAATGGTAATTCAAACCATCTGTTGAAGTCAGCGCATAAGTCAGGCTTTGGTACTGTCCCTGCGCATTTACAAAATGCAGAGGCACAGAAGATGTCGCGCGGGTAATGCTGCCGTTTTTATTTAGAAAAACCCTGCTGTACGCATCCCTTAAGTGAATGAGTTCATAATCAACGGTATGGCCGATGCTTTTGGGTTTAACTTTTCCAAGTTCAGGATGTGAAAGGAATTCTTCAGGTATTTCACTAAATCGTTTATTCGTATCTTCTTGTGCATTTAAATTAAAAAGAACAATTAAAGTGAGAAAGGCGGCAATTATTTTTCGCATTTGACTGGTTTTTAAGAAAAATAAAAGTACATATTTTTTGAATTAAATCAAAATGTTAGATGTTGAAAACTATATATTTAAGTGAGTTAAAAAATGTCAATCTATTGTAAATAGTGAGTTTTAGACGGTCAGTTTTTTTTATTGATTTTGTACATTTAGAGATGGACGCACCGTAGAGACGCGATTAATCGCGTCTCTACCCAACCCCGACAGAAACCCCAAACGGGGAGGAATTACAGGAAATAACAATCCCATGTTGCATGATAATCTGTCAAAAATTATACG
The DNA here is from genome assembly GCA_007695095.1 of Chitinophagaceae bacterium. NCBI lineage: Bacteria > Pseudomonadati > Bacteroidota > Chitinophagia > Chitinophagales > Chitinophagaceae > Chitinophagaceae bacterium. The sequence continues at coordinate 7,438 of REEL01000066.1, forward strand.
CCGGTATAAAGGGAAAACGACCTTTGAATCTCGCAAAACACATCCTGATTTTGCCTGGCAATCCCGATTCCATGACCACATCATTCGAAATGAGGAATCGTTA
>REEL01000067.1 GCA_007695095.1 Chitinophagaceae bacterium
CGAAGACGGAGAAGTACAGAAAGGAAAGATTGTGGTTTATTGAGGCTGTTGAAAGACCAAGAAGACCCAAGAGCCCAAATTTCAAGAGACCAAGACCCAAGGAGGGAAAGTAGGCAGCGGCAGTGGGCACTATGAATAACCCGCAAGGTTTTTGTTTATTCAATTGCATCCCAATTCACTAACAATAAAATTTATACTAAAAGTAAACCTTGCGGGTTTATCCTGAAAGCAAGACAATAGGAGAGAAAAATGGAAAAATTATGATGGAAAATGTCAAATGGAAAATGTGGGGTGAGCTCTATGATATCGCTTGTAACTCAGAGATTTTTCGAAAGAGTCTCCTTATTAATGAACTTTAAAACATTTAGCAATTGCGGGATTACTGGTATTTCGTCATTGTTTTTGATTTCAAAATCAGCCGCTTCCAACAATTTCTCCTGTGAAAACTGATTTTTCATTCTCTCCAAAACAGCTTCTCTGTCTACCTTATCCCTCTTCATCACGCGCTTTATCCTTAAGTCCTTAGGAGCGGTAACTGCTATCAAAAAATCAAGTTCTTTATAACTGCCCGTTTCTACTAAAAGAGCGGCTTCTTTAAATATAAGTTCACTTTCCTGTGAAATAGCCCATTTTTTAAAATCACTACGAACAGCCGGATGAACGGCTTCATTTAATTTTTTTAATAAATCTTTATCATTAAAAGCCTGCTTAGATATAAAGGCTCTGTTTAACTGATTATCTGTTGTATAAGACTCTTTCCCGAAAATTGCTATAATTTCATTTTTAAGGGCGGAATCTTCAATCATCAGCTTTTTAGCCATAACATCTGAATTATAAACCAGATATCCCATAGTCATTAAAACCTTTGAAACTATAGATTTTCCGCTGCCTATACCACCTGTTATACCTACCTTAACTTTTTCAATCATAAATTATAAACTCGAGTCTTGAAGGAGAAACCCTGATATTTCTGGCAAATTCATTTTCTGTATTAACCATCACAGGAACCCTTTTATCACTTTTTACATCAATTATTGAAAAGTCAGCAAAAACTTGAAAGTCAGATGCTAAAACTTCTTCATAGCGGGAAACAGGCAATAAGCAAGAGAGGGTAACTCTTCTCGGGAAGATACTAAAGCTTTTTTCTGAATCATCATCCTCAGTGAAAACTTCTACCGGGATATCAAAAACTTTTTCGGTAAATCGCTCAACGGGTATGTTATATTCAGCCCTTTCTACACTTAATGAAATCAGCTCATTCTCCGGCTTTTTCATTTCTATAACTCCTGAAAGTGATTTGTTGATATTCTTTTTTTCAAAAGGCTTACTTGGCCAGCTAAAAATCGTATCAATTGCAGAAATAGGTCCTGAGACAGTTATTGAATCAGGAGAGAGCGAGATTTTACCAAAGACGTCAAACTGCTGATTAAAATCTAGCCTATAATCAAAATCAATTGGAACACTTCTTTCCAGCAGCGCTTCAAAATCCAGATATACGATTTCAGGAGATACACCTAATATGCGAATCTCTCCCGGTATTTGATTTTTAAATTCTACCAATATCTCACTTACGGGAACAAGAGCACCCCTTCCATACTTGGAATAATCAACTTCTACAAGACGATTGGCTCGCAGATTATGTCGGAATAAATGAAAACCGGTAGATTCTGTCAATATAAAAATTTCATCAACCGGCTTACTGACAAGAATTAAATTTTCAGGCATGTTAATATACCTTACCTTAAACTTTAAGTCTGTTTGATAAGTATAAGACAGGGAATTAATAAACCATAAGGTAGCGGCAACGAAAACGCACAGTATAAATACAAAAGTATTATTTTGGAGAATACCAGGATTCTTTTTAGTCCTAAGTTTATTCAATAAATTATTAAAGACATTCACAAATTTATTATCCCTTTTAAATGAATCATCCTTAAAGTTATACTTTTCTTATTAAAAAAAGAACGAAAAACTATGAAGCTACTTTTCCTCTGACTTGGATAAATCCATAGATACAGCTGATTTTTCTATCTTTATTTTAACATCTTTATCAACTTCTATCAAAAAAGTATTATCTTGAACATTCACAATTTTACCGTGAAGTCCTCCGTTTGTAACAACTTTATCCCCTTTTTTCAATTCATCGATATACTTTTTTTGTGCCTTTACTTTATTCGCCTGAGGTCTTATCATAAAAAGATAAATAACTAAGAAAATAGCTCCCATAAATGCGAAAGTGACTAAAGAGCTTCCTCCTCCATCATCGGGTGGAGCCATAAGAAAAATGTAATTCATACTTAACTTTAATTTTGAACAATTGTACTTACAAGGTTCAAAGTTATAACATTTGGGTTAGTATTCGCTGTTATGTTTACAGATTTTCTCTGAATACCTTTTCTGTTTGCACTATCATAAGTAACTACAATAGAGCCTTCTTCACCCGGAGGAATAGGTTCTCTCGGATATTCAGGTACGGTGCATCCGCAAGTTCCCTTTGCCGAATAAATTATTAAATTAGAAGTTCCGGTATTTCTAAAGGTAAATTTCGTCTCAACAACTGTGCCCTCAGGAACATCTCCAAAGTCATGATCATATCTGTCAAACCTCATTTCAGGCCATTCAGTAATACTACCGCTGGAAGCAGTTCGCTGATCTTTAATCATATCTGTGCCAACTCTTACAGGCTCTCTTCTCTGTTCGCTATATGGCGTATCTTCCGCACCCGGACTCGGCTTCTGCTCCTCAGAACAACCAAAAAATGCAATTACAGCTATTAAAAATAATACTTGCTTCATGTTTTTTTTAAAAATTAAAATGAATATTTATTCACCCTTTATAATGTAATTAGTTAACCTGATTGTTAAAAAATACCTTTAACACAATCATTGATGAAACGAAAAAAAAATTATTTTATTAACAGCTCATCTGATTTTGATAAAAATATTATCGAATTAGAAGTACATTACCTGTTTTTTCACGGTAATTACCATTGAGATATTCAACTTTTATATGGTAAACATATGAACCCATTGGAGAAGGAGTTCCTTTATGCGTTCCGTCCCAACCATTTGAAGTATTTAATAAATTTTGATTAAAATAAACAGATTCACCCCATCTATTAAAAATATTTATTTCAATGGAACGTGCATTTGAAGACATAACATTAAAGTGAGTATTTTGCCCGCTTCCATCCGGTGCAAATGCATTGGGAACAGAAACAAAATATTCGTCTGTATCTCCCGGTATGATAATCGTATCCCCCGGGATAATAACTGTGTCCGATGGTAAGTCACAAAGTTCAAGGCTAACGCTATCAATAGCAATACAGTTTTCACTATCCGTCACGAATGCAATATAAAGCCCACCTGACAAATCAAACAAATCCATGTTATTGCTTCCATTGGACCATAATACATCAAAGCTTCCGCTACCACCTGAAATATTTAGTGAAATGGTTCCATTATCCGGGTCTGAAGCATCACAATCCGGATCAGTAAATGCAATATCTGTAATAATTGGATCCGGCTCATTTAAGGTAATCGAATCTGTAACTTCACAATTATTTGCATCTGTAATTGTTACGCCATAACTACCTGCTTCTGCATTTATAAGTAACTCCTGCACATTTCCGTTTGACCATAAATAAGAATATGGCGGTGTTCCTCCACTTCCGACTACACCCGCTAATCCATCATTTCCGCCATTGCAGGAAATATCTAAAGAAGACAAAATAGTTGATTGCAGCTCTGAAGGTTCATTTATTGTAAAGGAAGCTTCTTCAATACAGCCGTCGGCATCAGTGATGGTTAAGTCATAAACACCCGGTCCGATAGCCGCCAAAAGTGGACTTGAACTACCATTTGACCACAGATAATTGTAGGGGCTTTCACCTCCATCAACACTAACTGAAATTCTGCCATCATTTGCTCCAAAACAAGTTACATTTGAGAGTGAGTCCAGATTTATAGTTATTGGTGAGGAAGTTCCAATTTCAACTGTTGAGCTAGCTTCACAATTATTTTGGTCTGTAACAGTAACGCTATAATTCCCTGCTGTCAGAAAAATTGCCGGATTGGTTACCTGCTGTATAGGTGCAGTTGACCATAAATAGGAATAACTACCGGTACCGCCCTGAGCAAAAACTTCAGCTTCCCCATCATCTGCTCCACCACAACTTACATCTAATGCTGCAATAGAATCAATTACTAATGCAGCCGGTTCAAGAATTTCTATTGTATCTGAAATTTCACAACCTTCAGAATCTGTTACAGTTAAAGTATACAAACCGGCTGTTAAATCTGTTACCACACTATCACTTGAAGTTATCGGGGCTGACCAGCTATAATCTACATAAGGAGGAGTTCCACCTGTTGGAAGTGCTATGATAGAACCGTCATCTGCTCCTGCACAGCTAATATCACTTTTAACCAAATCAAGGTCATAGGTAAGAGCCTGATTAACATTTGCTGTTAAAGTGAATGTACCCGCATCTGACGCTTCAGTACCACTCAATATTACTTTATAGGTTCCCGGTATACAAATTGGATAATTAATCAAAGGGCAAGCTCCACTATCAACAGCTATAATCGTATTGCATGCACTGTTTACTAAATAAAGGTGTCTGTTAAAAGAACCCGCACCTCCGCAAGCTGTAATACTAACTCCTTTTGGTTCATTAACTTCAAAAGAATACACAACATCGTTACCGGGCGTTCCAAAAGAATTTGAATAACAAACATTACTGTTAAAATGAGATAATTGTACGCCGGCCTCTAACTGTCCAAGCTCAATTGGATTACTGCAATCCTCACCTAAGGTATATCTCCAAAACGATTCTACTCTTGGTAAGAAAACGGTATTTGCACAATTGGTCGTTGACAAATATCCATGATTATACCACTCACAAGGAGGACCTACTCTGTAATCTATATCTGTTTGAAAAGGATCAGCAAAACAAGGATAATCATCATCCGTACTGAACGCACATCCAAATAAAGGGACATTGGAGCAGCAACAGTTTGTTTGATAAACGCATCGGTCTCCCTGACAGTTACCAAGAGCACCTGTGCCGGGTATGCCATCTGTACCGCAATCATTTTCCCAGGCATCCATTCTTAAATCAAAAAATTGAGGAACCGTAGCACCGGTATATGTTTCATCAAACATAGTATAGTTCAAATCCTGTGAAAAGTTTGGTGGGTCAAAGTCATCTGTTAAACAAGTTCCTCCCTGCCAGCCGGAGCCGGAAACATTAGCCGCATCTCTTGCCCAAAAGAAAAAAGTAAAGTTATCCGGATTAAAGCCTACTTGTCCCCCAAAATTCAAAGATGCATCTGAAGGAGGTGAATATGTAACCTGAACGTCTCTGACTCTAACCTGCAACTGCATGGGTCCGTCATCGTAAGTTTGAGCTTTTACTTCCATAAAGTCTCCCAGAAAAAGCAATAGACTGAAAGCAAAAGGAACGATTTTTGAAAGAAATTGATTTATCATATTCTCAAGTATATTTTAAAACTTTTTTTCGTTAACAACAATTTTACATCAAATTTCTGTAATTTTCAGTCTTGGTTCAAATAAATTCCAAATTGTTTACAATATATTTTCTATCATTGAATTTATATAGTTTTTAAAAAAAGTACTTGAACTTTTACTACTAATTAAAAATAAAGCAAAAACACTTGAGTTAAATGAGTAATGTTGTTAAAATTTTAAAAAATCACAAACTAAGAATCACCGATTGCCGGGTAAGTGTATTAAGTTATTTTTTGGATAAAAAATATGCATTAACACATGCCAATCTGGAAGAAGAATTTTCAAATAAATTTGATAGAGTAACCCTCTACAGAACCCTTTCAGCATTTGAGGAAAGCGGTTTAGTTCACAAAGTACCCGATGCCTCCGAAAGTGCAAAATTTGCCGTTTGCAGTGAGAATTGCTCAGATTTAGCTCATTACGACAATCACATACATTTTAAATGCCGGAAGTGTGGTAAAACTGAATGTATTAGTGACATACCTATTCCAAAAATTCAACTTCCAACCGGCTATATACCTGAAAATGCAGAATTGTTAGTATCAGGCCAGTGCAAAAAGTGCAATTAAATGTAGGGATACCTTATCTTTGCAAACAATTGGCGTTAAATTTTTAACGGCATTCATACATCTACACTAACTATCCATGAATCTAATTACAGTTGAGGATCTATCAAAATCATTCGGTGCTGATTTACTTTTTGAAAAAGTAACTTTTGGTATTGAAAAAGGTGAAAAAACAGCCCTCATAGCCAAAAACGGAACCGGAAAAACCACTTTGATGAGAATTATTGCCGGCCAGGAAGTTCCTGATAGTGGCAAATTAAGTATAAATAACAATGTCCGCATATCGTTCTTAACGCAGACAGAGAACTTTTTACCGACTTCCACTCCAATGGAAGTAATGTTCGATGCAAACCATCCGGCAGTTATAGCTTTTAAAAACTACAAAAACATTTTATCTAACGAAAAGGCTTCGGATGAAGATGTTCAAAAAGCTTTAGATGCGGTGGAAAAAACTTTTGCCTGGGATATTGAAGAAAAGGCGGCCCAACTGCTTGCCGTATTTGGTTTGGCAACTATAGAAAGGCAAGTCAAACATCTTTCCGGTGGCCAAATTAAACGATTGGCTCTTGCGAGGACACTTTTAGAAGAACCGGATTTGATTTTAATGGATGAGCCCACAAACCATCTTGATATGGATATGATTGAATGGTTGGAGAATTACATCAAAAAATTATCTTCTGCGGTGCTTATGGTCACTCACGACAGGTATTTTCTGGAAAGAGTTTGTCAATCTATCATAGAGCTTGATGATAAAAAACTGTACAAATATAAAGGGAACTACAGCTATTATATTGAAAAAAAGGCTGCTCGTGAAGAACAGGAAATCACAGAAAGTGCTAAACTAAAAAACCAGTACAAAAAAGAGCTGGAGTGGATGCGTCGTCAACCAAAAGCCAGAACAACCAAATCAAAGCAAAGGACAGCCGGATTTTATGAAATAGAATCAAAAGCAAATGTAAGTAAGGATGATAAAACTCTTAAAGCTGAGATAAAGCCGGACCGAATGGGTTCAAAAATTCTGGAACTCAAAAAAATCAGTAAAAAATACGATGAGGATGAAATTATAACAGACTTTACCTACAGTTTTAAAAAAAATGAGAAAATTGGAATTGTCGGGAAAAATGGTTCCGGGAAATCAACTCTTTTAAATATTATCACCGGAAAAACTATGGTAGATACCGGAAAAGTAGTTGTCGGTGAAACCATTAAATTCGGTTATTATAAACAAAGCGGCATAGAAATCAAAGCCGGGAAAAGAGTTATTGAATTTATCAGAGATGTCGCTGAACATATTCCATTATCAAAGGGCAGAAGCCTCTCTGCAGCTCAAATGTTAGAGAATTTTCTCTTCCCCAGAAGTATGCACTTTCAATATATAGAAAAGCTTAGTGGTGGTGAAAAAAAGAGGCTTTACCTCTTGTCTGTCCTTATGGGAAATCCGAATTTTCTAATTTTAGATGAGCCTACCAATGATCTTGATATATACACTATACAAGCTTTGGAAGAATATCTCCAAAATTTTGAAGGCTGCCTGCTAATTGTTTCTCACGATAGATTTTTCCTGGATAAAACCGTCGGGCATATTTTTGTTTTGGATGAAAAAGGTGGTCAAATCGTCAATTTTCCGGGGAATTACTCACACTATTATATTTATAAAGAGAATAAAATTTCAGAAGAAAAAAAGCAATTGCAAGCAAAAAAGATAGAAGCGGCAAAACCTGTGGCAACAGTTTCAGCACCTAAAAACGAAAATAAACTCACCTATAAAGAACGCCAGGAATTCAACAAAATAGAGAAAAAAATTGAAGAACTGGAAAGCAAAAAAAGCGAAATTGAGTCTGAGTTGTATGATGCCGGTTCCGACGCCGAAAAGACTATTGAACTTTCAGAAAAACTAAATGAAATATCCGGTGAATTAGATGAAAAAATGATTCGATGGATTGAATTATCCGAAAAAGAAATGTAAGCAACTTTAAAGATTAAAGTTCACCGGTTCCTTTTTTCTTATAAAAATCTTTTATCAAAAAATAATACCAAATGACCCCCACAGCATAAAGAGCTGCTGTAATAAAGAATATTTCAGAATACTGAAAACCGCGACTTCGCAAAATACTGAATATCTGAGAGCTGATAAACCAACTTCCCGACCAGATTGAAGCATTTATAGCACTCACAATCTCCCGGTTGCGTTCACCCACATAATACATTGTTAGTTCTGAAGTCATCGGCCCGGCGACATTCATCAGCGGCTGGCGGATAATGAAAAATAATACCGCAATATAAACCGCAAATCCATAAGCAGCCACGTATTCGGTTAAGGCCATCACAATTAATGCTACTATAGAAAGGGATTGTATCAAAACAATGGCGATTTTGTAACCATACTTTTTTCTTATAAAAGGCATAAACAAAACCCCACCTGCCACAATCATATAGCTGAATGAACCCATAGCTGAATAAACAGCCGATGGAACATTGTGTACATAAAGAAAAAACAAATTGATAAAAGGTATAGTAAAACCGGCGCCTACAGCAATTATAAATGTTGGAACTATAACCAGAAATATGGTTTTCCAGTCATAATTCCCTAACCAGTCCTTCATACCGTTTCTATTGCTGACATTCTCTTTTAGATCCATTTTTAGAATGCAAAAGAAGCTTAAAAACCCAATCAGTGAAAAAATATTTAAGAGCAGTCGTTCATCAAAAATCTGCGGTAAAAAAGTTTGGAGCGTAAAGTTCAAAAATCCAATGATACAAATACTTATACTCCAGGTTTGAAAAAATAAAACAATGGTTTCGGAATGGGTTTCTTTTTTACTATTTAACAAAATAAAAGGCAAAGCACAAACCTGTATTAAAGTGAAGCCAACTCCCCAAATAGACAAGGCAATGTAAAGCACAGTGTCCCAGCGCATTTCAATAGCATGTAAAACAACCAGTGAGCATAAGGGCACAACCAGCGTTGCCACCAAAAAGAAAGGTTTCAGGTTTCGTCCTTTAATGAATAGCCCAAGCGGGAAAGCAAAGAACATAACCGTAAGAAAGCGATACGATATAATATCAGCAATCATATAATCTTCGTAATCACTATCTGTCATGTAGTAATTCAGCAAAAGAAAAAAAGATGAGTTTATGAATTGCAAGAACAGCTCAGCCAGTATTAGCATGATTACCGGCTTTTCAATCTTTGAATAACCGACTAAAAACTTATTGTAAAAGTTTGATTTTTTCATAAACAAATGCAAAGATGCTATCTTTTTCTTCTGTATCAAACCAGTTTATGGTTTTATCATTCCGAAACCATGTAAATTGTCTCTTAGCGTATCTTCGGCTATTTTTTTTAATTTCTTCAATAGCGGTGTTCAAATCTGTTTCACCTCTCAAATGAGCAATAATTTCCTGATATCCCACCGTTTTTAAATTGGGGTGGTTCCAATGTTTTTCCAATGATTTCACTTCCTCCACTAATCCGCTTTCTATCATTTTATCTACCCGAAGGTTAATGCGCTCGTATAATTTTTCACGCGGCATCTCAAGACCAATTTTTAATATTTCAAAAGGTCGGGATGCTTTTTCTTTTTTATAAAAAAAAGATATGGGCTTACCACTCGCTCTAAACACTTCAAGCATACGAATCAGCCTGCGGGGATTGTTTTTATCTATTGTTTTATAGAAATCAGGGTCAGATTTTTCTGCCAGCTCCCGAAGGTAATCCATCCCCTCTTTATCAAACTCTTCATTTAACTGCTCTCTTATTTGCTCCGAAATTTCCGGTAAATAATCGATTCCCTCGCATACTGCCTTTATATACAAACCACTTCCCCCACACATAATCACAATGGATTTTTTTGAGAAAAGTTTGGATAGTGTTTGCAGGGCTTCCCGCTCAAACATACCGGCGCTATAATTTTCAGAAACACTTAAATGACCGCTTAAATGGTGCTCCACTCCGTTCATTTCAACCTCAGTGGTTCGGGCAGTACCAATAAGCATTTCCTTAAAAAACTGTCTCGAATCTGCGCTTAAAACTTCTGTCTGAAGCCTTTTGGCTAAATCCACAGACAAACCGGTTTTCCCGGTGGCTGTAGGACCGCAAATAACAATCAGTAACTTTTTTTCTGCTGATGTTGACAAATGTTCTTTTTATAAATTGTCTTCCGTAAACCCATCCTTATCAAAATCGTCCCACTCAAAACCTAATTCCTCATCAAATATTCCATCTCCGAAACTGTCTCTCAAATTACCTTCAGTTTTTAACAATTGCGGATACTTCACACCTTCCTCAGCCTTTAATTTTTTTTCAAAAAACACCAGATACGATACATGCGGAGTGGCATCATTAAAATAAATCATTTGCTTAACTTCTTTTTCGTCTGTAAAAGCTAACAACTCATCTCTACCATCAATGCTCCCATCTAAAATCTTAAACTGATCGACCGCAATTTCTTTATATTTTTTCCAGCTTTCGTCACTCTCAAAAAAAGATGCCGGCATGCGCTGACCTATACCGAATATTTTAATGAGAATCTGATGAAACTGCTCATAACTCAAATTTTCGGGAAGCGCTAACACTCTGTTTACTTCCGGTGATTCTTCTACTATAACTTTAACTTTAAAAATATTCATAAAACTTTTTTTTCTAAAACTTAAGCTTGCATTTGACCTCAAAAAACTAATTTCAAGTAAAAAATACCGGCTGAAATTTTAATTATTCATTTACGGCTTTCAAGCCCATTTGTTTGCCCAAATCATACATATATTCCAGGGCAGCTTCTCTTTTATTAGGCAGCTTACCATCCAAAATTGCTTCCTTTATCATATTTTTGATTACGCCGATTTCTTTACCCGGTTTAATATAAAAGGCCTTCATGATATCCTCTCCACTTACCGGAGGCTGAAAGTTTCTGATATGATCTTTTTCTTCCAACTCTTTTAGCTTCAATCTCACCAGTTTCAGGTTTTGAAGATACTTTTTTACTTTATACTCATTTTTGGAAGTGATATCTGCTTCACATAAATCCATCAAATCGTCTATATCATCACCGGCATCATACAAAAGTCTTCTGATAGCTGAATCTGTAATATTTTCTTTATCCAAGCCTATAGGCCGAAGATGCAGAAGCACTAATTTTTCTACAAAACGCATTTTTTCATTAAGCGGCAATCTTAGCCTTTTGAAAATACGGTTTACCATTTTCGCTCCGACAACATCATGAGCATGAAAAGTCCAGCCATGACCTTTTTCAAACCTCTTGGTTCTGGGCTTTCCAATATCGTGTAATAAAGCTGCCCAACGCAACCATAAATCATCACTTTGCTGAGCAAGGTTATCGACCACTTTCAGTGTATGATAAAAATTATCTTTATGTCCGTGACCTTCTATAATTTCGACACCTTCCAGTTCTACCAATTCCGGTAAAAAATATTTCAGCAAACCGCTTTTAAACATTAAATCCATGCCGTAAGAAGGCTTATCAACCATTAGTATTTTATTGAGCTCAGATGAAATTCGCTCCATACTTATAATTTCTATGCGGTGGCTGTTATTTTTAATTGAGGCAAACGTTTTTTCTTCTATTCTAAAGTCGAGCTGAGCGGCAAAACGAATTGCCCGAAGCATGCGTAAGGGGTCATCAGAAAAAGTTTTATCCGGATCAAGCGGTGTTTGAACCAGGCGTTTTTTTAAATCTTTAATACCATCAAAAGGGTCTAACAGCTTTCCATAATTTTCCTCGTTTAAGCTTATGGCAAGCGCATTAATCGTGAAATCTCTTCGCTTTTGATCGTCTTCCAATGTTCCGTTTTCTACCATTGGCTTTCGACTGTTTTGGTCATAGGACTCTTTCCTCGCTCCTACAAATTCCAACTCAAAATCGTCCACCTTAAACATTGCCGTTCCAAAATTCTTAAAAATGGCCGGCTCGGAACTGTTTTCAAATTTTCCGGCAGATTGCACGGCAAAATCCACTCCACTTCCCACACACACAAAATCAATATCTTTCCGGGCAGTTTTTTTCAGCAATTTATCTCTGACAAAGCCTCCGATAACGTATGCTTCCACTGAGAGTTCTTTAGCAGCTAAAGCAACTTTCTGTAATATTTCATCTTCTTCAGAGTTGATATTTATACCTTTCGGGTATTTTTTTTGAATCATCGTTGTCAAAAATAATCAATTTAAACAGTTAACGAAAAATCCAATGCTATACAGCAACCTGAAAATTTCTCAAAGCGTCATTTAGAGAGGTTTTTTTATCCGTACTGGCTTTTCTTTTTCCAATAATTAAAGCACATGGTATCTGAAAAGTTCCGGCCGGAAATTCTTTAGTATAGGAGCCCGGAATAACAACAGACCGCTCCGGAATTTCTCCTTTAATAGTTACCGCTTCTGAACCCGAAACATCTATTATTTTTGTACTGGCTGTTAAAACCACATTTGCGCCTAAAACAGCTTCCTTTCTAACCCGAATACCTTCAACTACTATACATCTCGAACCTACAAAACAGTTGTCTTCAATGATTACCGGCTGTGCCTGAAGGGGTTCTAAAACACCCCCAATGCCGACACCTCCGCTCAAATGTACGTTTTTCCCAATCTGAGCACATGAACCGACAGTTGCCCATGTATCTACCATCGTCCCTTCATCTACATAAGCTCCAATATTCACATAAGAAGGCATTAGTATAACTCCTTTTGCTATGTAGGCGCCATGTCTGGCTATGGCATGAGGAACTACACGCACTCCCAGTTCTGCGTAATTGCTTTTCAACGGAATTTTATCATGAAATTCAAATGGGGGCATGCTTATGGTCTCCATAGGTTGAATAGGAAAATATAAAATAACCGCTTTTTTTACCCATTCATGCACAGTCCAGTTGCCCTCGCCTGTTGGCTCAGCTACTCGTAACTGACCTTTGTCAAGGCCTTCCAATACTTGTTTGATTTGCTTAATAATCTCCGGATCTTTGAGCATTTCCCTGTTTTCCCAGGCTGCTTCAATATTTTGTTTTATTTGATTCCACATAAAGAACTTTTCTGCAAAAATGATAAAAAAATAAAGTCTATTGTTAGTTTTACCAAAAATTCATGCATGATATATTCTGAAATTTTATTAGCAGATAGCGGTTTCGGTGTTTGGCTGTACTTAATAATTTTTGCAGTTTTATTATTAATCTCTTCATATAAATTCAGGAAACGTTTTCAACCAAAATACCTTTTTGAGTTTAGACAAGAGAAAAACCACGACAGTAAAGAAACAGAGGAGATTCTAAAAGTTGCAGAGCAAAATCTTCGTTTTCTAAAAGCTGAAAATGATACTTTATACGGCGGATGGATGTTTTCCAGAGATGGATTTTTAATCGGTACCAATGATGAAAATTTTAGTGCTATTGATAAAATCCATGCTTCAAACGATGCCGTAAATTTCTCCCCTTCTTTATACCGGATTCATTTATCGAATGACAAAAACTGGATACTGTATAAGTATGCCGGTATTCATACAAATGATCCCTTAGCTTTTCTGCAAAAAAATGATTTAGATTATAATGATGTTTTTTTGGCTACTCTCCTCAATAAGCGGATTAAATGGGAGAAAATCAGCAAAGAAAACCTGATAAATAACAATCAATATCTGATTTTAAAACTTTCCACTGATGCAGAAATATTAAAGGGATTTCCACTAATTAGTGAGAGTGGTCAGTTGCTGGGGCTCGTCAGTCAAACCGGAAGCAAAGAAGATTATCATCAAATTGCTGTAAGTCCGATGGAGAATATTTTAAAGACTTTAAAAATAAATGTAATCAGTGAAAGCAAATGATAATTAATACATCAGGTGTTTCTTAGAATTATTTCTCCAACCTGCCCTGCTGGCATAATCCACAAAATAAATTTTTAAATCGGCACGACTGGCGTAATCCACAAAGTAAATAGTTTTATCGGCCCGGCTGGCATAATCGACAAAAAACCAGTTGCCGTCATTAGTGCCTGCACGACTGGCATAGTCAACTTTATAAACTAATAAATCGGCACGGCTGGCATAGTCTACCACATAAACTTTCACGTCTGCCCTACTGGCATAATCAACGGTAAAAACTTTTTGAGCCTTTAGTTCAAGTCCGGAAATTATTAGTGTAAAAACTATCAATAGTGATAATACCTTCATTTTTAATTTTGATTGATTTATGTAATAATATATATCAAATCTAATAAAATTTCAGCGCTTAGAAACTTTTCATTTAATTTATTTATACTTTTTAGGGGAAAAAAGATGTAGTGGTAATGCTATTGGGGCAGACCAATCAATAGCATTACTTATCAACTTTTCGACTACCGACCTTAAATTGCTTTGGATTAATTATTGGCAAGACAGCACCATGCAAGAAAGTTCCTTTAAAGGTTGAAAACATAACACCTCTTGTTGTAGAGATTGAAATAATATTTAATGTTTCAATCAAATGCTGGGGAATATTTACTTTACCATCAGCATCTACTTTTATTAAATCTTCAAAATTCGCAATTTCAAAAATGCAACTTACTGATAACGTACCGAGAACAACTGAATGGTCATCGTTTTTAATTTCAACGTGTACTATTACAAAGACAAGTTTATTATCTGCATCTGCTCGGCTTTCAATACTTATGTTGAAATTGAAATTCGTTTCCGGTGTATTCGGATTAGCAGGTAAATTCAAGGAACTATTTAACAGTTCAATTGCTCTAATCTGCATTTCAACATTGAAATCTTTATTTTTAATTTTAGCCATTTTATGTTTAATATAAATGTGAATAAGCTTATTTAACTCCTTTACTGCTGAAGAAACTAGTGCCAAAAATATCAACCCCATGTTCATATGGCGTTGTAAGTTTAATTGCCGTTGGGAAGGTATTTGACTTGGCTACAATTTCTTTTCGGTAAATAACTTGAAGCTGTTTTTTACCAAACAAAGCTGTTAATTCAACTCCGAGGGTTGAAGCAATCTCTGTTAAGACATCAACTGTGAAGTTTTGCGTTCCGCTTAACCATTTAGTTATTTCAGAAGGGTTTTTGCCTACTTTTTCTGCAAACTGCGATTTATTCCACCCTTTAGCTTTCATAAAATCTTCTATTCGAGCAGCAAGTTGCATTTTTGTCTTAGTCTGCTCCATTTCTAACGGAGTTACTTCATCTAACAACTCCTGCAGTTTAGAACTCTTGTGTTTTCTTGCTTTGGTTACTTTATTCATTATCGTAGTTTTTTAAATTTCCTTCTAATTCAGTTCTGTCAATTGACCAATATATGTCGCCATCATCCAGTTGCTTTAAGATACTTTCGGCATAAGCCATTATTTTTCTAACTTCTTCGGACAGATTTTTATCATCTTGCCATTTTATTACAGACTTATCTTTATATCCACCACCACCAAGTATTATTGCCACACTTGCAAGCCGTATGCAATATAGTCGTAACTTTCTTTCTTCATCGTCATACAACGCCCAAACATATTTCCCATATTTTCTTACGAATTCCTTATCACCTTCATGTTTAAAAAAACTTTCTCTTGCTCCGGTAGTATGACCAATTTGTATTAACCTCTTGAGTATCTCTTTTAATTCATCTTTGAAGTCCGCTTTGTTCTCACCAACAAACTTTTCAAATAAGGTTTCATCTTCACCCTCAGGAATAATAGAGTAAACTTTCGCCTCGCTGCCGCTATATGGCTCCATTTCGACAATTTCGTATTTCAATTTGCTAATTCAAAGTTTTATAATTAACGCATTTTATTGAAAATTGTTTCACTTTTAAGTGAAGCATATCTCAAATTTATCTATTTTATTTAGTAAAAGCAAGTTTTTTTTATATAAAAATTTCACTTTTAAGTAAAAATTTACATGGTTAGCGCAAAATTAATAACTTGAAAAAGCAAAGAAGTTTGAACCGACTACTCTTGTTTTAAACATAGTTTTAAAATAATCTTGGGTATGATTAAGGGATAGTTTAAATTTGCAATGGAAAAATTATTACCCCATAGAACTTCAAAAGCCTTTCTTAATGCAAAAATTATTGGCAACTATACTTTTTACTTTACATTTTTTTTCCTGTAGTGCCGGAAAGATTTCCGTCAATGAAATCAATGAACTCCTTTTTGATAACAATGAAATTATAACAGGTGCAGAACAGATTGAACGCTATCTGCCACTTTTAGAAGGAAAAAGAGTTGCCATAGCAACCAATCATACGGCTTTGGTAAGAACTAAAAATGGGGCTTATGTTCACTTAGTTGACACTTTGCTGGCGTTGAATGTAGATATTAAAAAAATATTCTCTCCTGAACATGGTTTCAGAGGGAAAGCAGATGCCGGGGAAAGAGTTTACCATTCGGTTGATGAAGAAACCGGCTTAGCAATTGTTTCTCTTTATGGCAGTTATAGAAAACCCGCAGATCAGGATTTAAAAGATTTAGACATTATTGTTTTTGATATGCAAGATGTGGGTGCCCGTTTTTACACCTATATTTCAACGATGCACTATGTAATGGAAGCTGCTGCCGAGAATAATATCCCGGTTTTAATACTGGACAGACCAAACCCAAACGGACATATTGTTGACGGGCCGATTTTACAGGAAGAGTTTAAATCTTTTGTAGGTATGCATCCGGTTCCTGTTTTGCATGGTATGACTATAGCCGAATATGCTCTCATGATTAATGGTGAGGGTTGGTTAAAAGATGGTGTTGAATGTGAACTTAAGTATATTACTTGTAAAGGATATAATAAAAGCAAACGCTATGCTTTACCGGTCAGGCCCAGTCCGAATTTACCAAATATGACTTCTGTATATCTGTACCCTTCTCTTTGCTATTTTGAAGGCACTTTAGTCAGTGTGGGTCGTGGAACAGACAAGCCGTTTCAAATTTTCGGTTTTCCGGAATACCCGGATAAAGACTTTTCGTTTACTCCGGAGAGTATGACAGGTGCTACGAACCCACCTCACAAAGGAAAAAAATGTTATGGTGTTGATTTGACTAAAATGGATATGAATGAACTACAAAACATCAACAAACTGGATTTATCATATCTGATTCATGCATATAAAAAGAGACCAAAAGACATTCCTTTTTTCAATAACTTTTTTAATCTTTTAGCCGGAAATAATGAGTTGCAAAAGCAAATAAAAGCCGGATTAAATGAAGAGGAAATTAGATTCAGCTGGCAATCGGATTTAAATAATTTTAAAGAACTCAGAAGCCGCTATTTAATATATCCGCAATTTTAAAAACCTTATGCTTAAAATTATTTTTTTTGGAACACCGGAGTTTGCAGTAACTACTTTAGATAAAATTCACACGTCCGGTCATGATGTTTGTGCCGTAGTGACGACTCCTGATAAACCTGCCGGCAGAGGAAAAAAAATTCAAATGTCTCCGGTGAAAAAATATGCCGGTGAAAAAAATATAGCTGTCTTGCAACCTGAAAACTTAAAAGACGAACAATTTACGAATGCTTTAAAAAAGTTTGAAGCGGATTTATTTGTAGTTGTCGCTTTTAGAAAATTACCCAAAACAGTCTGGAGTCTCCCGCCAAAAGGAACAATTAACCTACACGCATCTCTCCTGCCGGACTACAGAGGTGCCGCGCCTATAAACCATGTTATTTTAAATGGGGAAAGCAAAAGTGGTGTCACAACTTTCTTTATTAATGATAAAATCGACACCGGTGATATTTTACTAAAAAAAGAAGTTGCTTTAACAGCAAAGGAAACGGCCGGTACATTACACGATAAACTGATGCATTTAGGCGCTGATTTATTGATTGAGACTATTTCCGGTATTGAAAACCAAAGCTTAAAAGCCAGCTCACAAAAAGAAGTTGATTCTATAAAAAAAGCACCAAAAATTTTCAGGGATGACTGCAAAATCAATTGGTCTGATGACATTATCAATATTGAGCGCAAAATCAGAGGACTTTCACCCTACCCGGGAGCTTTTACATATTTCTCCGGGAAAGTGTTAAAAATTTATGCGGCAGATTTGCAAACTGAAAATCATGATTTTCCATACGGAACAGCTCTTACAGAAGGTGGCGAACTTAAAGTTTACGGCAACGGAGGAATTCTTTTCATTAAAGAATTGCAGCCGGAAGGTAAAAAAAGAATGGATATTAAATCATGGCTTGCAGGCAATCGCTTTGAAGGCAAAGTAGCTTTTGAGTGATAGGTCATTCTTCAATTTACTTAAAACGCTTTCTATATTCTGACGGTAACATCGGACAAGTTTCAGCTTTACCAAACCAATTTATGCGATTGGCAGCTATGAAATCATATAATTTATCTCTCAAAGATTTGGGTAAAAGCTTAAATACATACATCCATTTCCAGTAAAAAGGCAATAATTTCAGTACTTTGAATAAGACTTCTGATTTATAAAAAACGCTTTCCCCATCCCAATAAATAACCGAATCTATATCCGGCTTTTTTTCGGTAAAAACATGCTTTTTTGTAAAGTCTGAATCTAAAGAAGTGTAAGTAAATACGCCTTTCTTATCTGCTTTCAGCAGCCAAAAAATAAATTTATTGCAAAGTGCGCAACTATCATCGTAGATAATTAATGCTTGTCTTGAGGATGAATCCATTAATTTTTGAACAAAAAAACAAGGAAAGTAGTTTGAAAAAGATTTTAAACGTTAAACCTGAAGTGCATCACATCACCATCCTGAACTACATACTCTTTTCCTTCAACTTTAATCTTTCCGGCATCTCTACAGGCTGATTCAGAGCCGTATTTTATGTAATCTTCATAATGAATAACTTCTGCACGGATAAATCCCTTTTCAAAATCTGAGTGAATAACTCCGGCAGCCTGTGGTGCTTTTGTACCTTTTTCAATTTCCCAGGCACGAACCTCTTTTTTTCCTGCGGTAAAATAAGTAATTAAATTCAGCAATTTATAAGCTGACTGTATCAATCGCACAACCCCTGATTCGCTCAATCCCAACTCTTCCAAAAATGCTCTTCTGTCTTCGTAGCTTTCCAGAGTTGCTATTTCTGCTTCTATTTCTGCGGATACTATAATTATTTCAGCATTTTCATCTGCCACACTATCTTTGAAGGCCTTAACCAAATGATTGCCGTTAACCGCTGAAGCTTCATCAACATTACACACATACAAAACAGGCTTTGCGGTTAACAACTGAGTTTCTTCCAGATAAGCCAGCTGATCCTCATCAGTAATATTTAATGAACGGACATTTAATCCTTTTTCAAGATGTTGCTTTACGCTATTAAAAAAATTCAATGCTTTTAAAGCCTCTTTATCACCGGTTTTGGAAATCTTCTGAAGTTTTTGAATCTTTTTTTCTACCGAATCCAAATCCTTAAACTGAAGCTCAAGGTCAATCACTTCTTTATCTCTTACAGGGTTCACAGAACCATCTACATGCACTATATTATCATCTTCAAAACAGCGCACCACATGAATGATAGCGTGCGTGCTTCGGATATGACCTAAAAATTGATTTCCCAGACCCTCTCCTTTAGAAGCGCCACGAACCAAACCGGCTATATCAGCAATTTCAATTGTATTGGGCTGTACTTTTTCAGGAATTACCAGCTCTGCCAACTTCTCTAAGCGTTCATCAGGGACATTTATAACCCCAATATTCGGCTCAATAGTACAAAAGGGGAAGTTTGCTGACTGAGCTCTTGCATTCGATAATGTATTAAACAAGGTAGATTTTCCAACATTTGGCAAACCAACAATACCACAACTTAGTCCCATAATTAAATTTAAGGGGCAAAAATAGTCTAATTATCACAAAATAGTGTTCTATTCCTTATCAAGTTTTGAAAAGAATTAAAAGGTGAGCTATATTAAGGTTTAAGGGCTTAATCCCACTTCATGTCTTCCTCAGACTCATCTTTGTGAGGATTCTCCTGATTATGATTGCCGGCATCATCAGATGATGAACGTTCATTATTGAAATCATCATTTTCATGGTTGAATTCATCAAAATCATACTCAGGCAGCAATTCAGTTTTCACATGATTAACCACATCATTCAGTGCCTCAACAAATTTGTTAAAATCTTCTTTGTAAAGAAATACCTTATGGCGGTCGTAGCCATCTCCGTTAAAACGTTTTTTACTTTCGGTAATCGTTAAAAAATAATCATTCGATCGGGTGGTTTTAACATCTAAGAAGTAGGTTCTTCTTTTTCCGGCTCTCACAACTTTAGAGTAAACACTGTCATTCTTTTTGAAGCTATTATCATTATCCACTTAACAAAACTTTTAATGAACCAATAATTGTTTAATTTCTAATACAAATCTATATTATTCTATCTTCAAATAAAAACAAATTGTTAAAGTTTCATAGAATTTTGCCCTTTTTTCTGTTGTACATACAGCTTATAATAGTGTCCTTTTTGCCTCATAAGGGTTTCATGAGTACCTTCCTCCACGATTTTTCCGTCATCAAGCACTATAATTTTATCAAATTCCAGTAAAGAAAAAATCCGGTGGGTGATAATTACCGTCGTTTTATCTTTTAAATAGGTCTTAAACTGACTCAATATATTTTTTTCTGTCTTGGCATCAACAGCCGACAGACAATCGTCAAGAATTATAATCTTTGGGTCTTTTATAAATGCTCTGGCAATGGAAATACGCTGTTTCTGCCCCCCGGATAAACTTACTCCCCTTTCCCCCGTCCGGGTTTGATACTGACTCGGGAGTTCCATGATTTCATGGTGAATAGATGCCATTTCAGCAAATTTTTGGGGATCTGCTTTCACAGACATTTCTTCAAGATCCAGTCCGAAGGTTATATTTTTTTCAATACTATCGGAAAATAAAAAGACATCCTGCGGCACATAACCAATCTCAGACCTATAGGCATACAAATCGTAATATTTTACGGGTACATCATCTATTTTAACTTCTCCTTCCGTGGCATCATAAAGCCTTACTAATAAATCTGCAATACTGGATTTTCCGGAACCGGTTCGGCCGATTACAGCCATTTTTTGTCCGGCTTTTAGTTCAAATGACAGGTTTTGTAGAGCTGTCTTTCCGGTATCAGGATACGTAAAACTCACATTTTCAAATGCAATCTTACCCTCTTTCACTTCTTTTTCATAACCCTCAGAAACGATTTCAGGCTCAGTATTTAAAAATTCATTTATCCTCTGTTGAGAAGCTGCCGCACGCTGAATGGTCGAAGCAACCCAGCCAATTGCAGTTACCGGCCAGGTAAGCATGTTTACATAAATCACAAACTCTGCAATATTTCCGGTGGTAATATCTCCCCTGATTACAAAAATTCCGCCTACATAAATGGTCAATATCGTACTCAGTCCAATGAGCAAAAGCATTAGTGGAAAAAAGAATGCTTCCACTTTTGCCAATTCCAGCGATTTATCTTTATAAGTTTCACAATCCTTATCAAAAGACTTCCCTACTGTCTTTTCCAATACATAAGTTTTGATTACACGTATACCTGAGAAAACTTCCTGAGCAGTACTGGTTAATCCGGATAACTGCCTTTGTATGGCCTCACTCTTTTTATTGATGATATTGTTTACATAGTAGATAGAAATAGACAAAATCGGTAAAGGCAGTAATACAAACAAGGTAAGCGTTGGATTAACAGAAATCATAACTGAAATAACCAAAACAAATAAGACTGTTAAGTTTACTCCGTACATAAGTGCCGGCCCAAGATACATTCGCACCCGGGAAACATCTTCGGTAATCCGGCTCATCAGGTCACCGGTTTTATTTCTTTTAAAAAATGCCCAGTCAGATCGTTGATAATGCGCATAAATTTCGTTTTTTAAATCGTATTCAATCAGTCGGGAAACAACTATAATTGTTTGCCGCATAAAAAACATAAACACCCCCTTTAAAACGGCTATCAACAAAACCGAAACTCCGAATAGCAACAAGCCGTGTTTAAACACAGACCTGAATTCAGTTTGTAAATCAAAGCCTTCAAACATCCAAAAAAAGGCAATATTATCTTTTACCAAATCAAATGCATAGCGGATTACAATGGGAAATAAAACTCCGAATAAGTTAGAAACAGCTACAAAAAAAACTCCTGCCATCAATCTATAGCGATATTTGAAGAAATATTTATTTAAATGGGCAAGATGTTTCATTATAGTTGTCTTCTCTTTTTATTTAACTGCTGAATGTTGTCAGTATAACAGAAAAAAAGTAATTTTGAGCCAAATTTAGGATAAGCCTTTAACTGTTAAACTATCCTAATAGTTTACAAAAGAACGAAAATTTAATTTATGCAGAAAGATATTTCGCTGTTTCAGCAAATGCAGGAGATGGAACATGAACAAGTAGTGTTTGGATATGACGAAGCTACGGGTTTAAAATGTATCATTGGAATTCACAATACTGTTTTAGGGCCCTCTCTTGGCGGAACCAGATTCTGGAACTATGCAACGGATGCAGATGCTGTGAAAGATGTATTGAGACTTTCAAGAGGCATGACTTACAAAGCTGCTATCAGTGGAATTAATCTTGGAGGCGGAAAAGCTGTCATCATAGGTGATCCATACAGAGATAAAAGTGAAGCCCTTTGGAGACGTTTTGGAAAATTTGTAAATAGTCTCGGCGGTAAATACATTACAGCAGAAGATGTGGGGACCAGCTCTAAAGATATGGAATACGTAGCCATGGAAACGAAATACGTGACTGGTGTTCCCGAGTTTTTGGGCGGAAGTGGAGACCCATCTCCGGTTACAGCCTACACTACTTTTTTAGGCATCAAAGCTTCATTAAAGAAATCTACCGGCAATGATAGTGTCGGTGGTAAAAAAGTACTTGTTCAGGGAGTAGGTCATGTTGGACAATACCTGGTCAAATATCTGAAAGAAGAAGGTGCTGAAGTTTATGTAAGTGATATACATGAAGATAAACTCAGTGAAATAAAAAAGGAATATCCGGATGTGAAAGTCGTCCCCCCTGAATCTGTATATGATGTGGATGTAGATATTTATGCGCCTTGTGCTTTGGGAGCGACCATTAACAGTGAAACAATTCCAAAGCTTAAATGCAGTATTATTGCCGGTGCAGCTAACAACCAGCTGGAGAATGAAATTATCCACGGTAATATGCTTAAGGAAAAAGGAATCTATTATGCTCCGGATTTCCTAATCAATGCAGGCGGCCTGATAAATGTTTATTGCGAATGGACCGGCTACAACCGGGAGCGTGCAATGGGTACCGCAGAAATGATTTACGACCGGACACTGGAAATATATGCTAAAGCTGATGAAGAAAATATTTCAACTCATCAGGCAGCTTTGCAAATTGCTCATGAACGTATTCAACAAGTAGCTAAGTTGAATTCTTATCTCTAAATCTCATTATTATAGATGCTGACAAGAAGAAGCGTACGCGTAAAAACAATGCAGGCAATTTATTCATTTTGTCAGAATGAAAATGCTCATAAGTTTAAAATTGAAAGACAATTAGAAAATAGATTTCATGAAATTTATGAAATGTTCTATTTTTCTTTGTTTATTTTAACTCAGATAGCTGACAGAGCCCCCATTGAAAAGCAAAGACGAAGAGATAAGCACTTACCTTCTTCCGATGATTTACTTTTTGACGACAGAGTGCAGCACCTGGAAATTATACAATTTCTAAAAACCAATAAAACCCTTCAGAAAATTTTTGCTGACTCTATGTTTTTGGTCGATGATGATTTACGGAAAGAATGGGTAAGCAAAATTTTCAGACTTTGGTGTGAAACTACTCATTACAAAAAGTTTATGCTTTTATCTCAAACTACCAAAGAAGATGAAGTTGAACTGATAGACAAACTATTCCGCAAACTGATTTTCAAAAAAGAGAATATCAGTGAGTTTTTAGAAGAAAAATTTACCAATTGGGATGAGGAAGTAAAAATACTCATTTTTAATCTCAGAAATTTTTTGTCTGAATTTAAAAATGATGAACAAATTGTTTTTCATATGGCGGAAAAGCAAGAAGATGAAGTTAATTTCGGATTGTCCCTTTTCAACAAAACAATAGATGAGTCTGATTATTTAAAGAGCCTGATTATTCCCGGATTGGTAAAGTGGGATTGGAGTAGAATTGCATTGATTGACTCCATACTTTTAAAAATGGCTATTTCAGAATTAATTTACTTTCCGAATATCCCTGTGAAAGTTACTATAAATGAATATATCGAAATGGCTAAAGTTTACAGTACCCCCAAAAGCAAAGATTTTATCAATGGAGTTTTGGATAAAGTACTGACAAAGCTTAAAGAAGAAAAATTAATTCAAAAAACAGGCAGAGGGCTGCAAGAATAGAAATACTTATTGTCAATTTTTTGAAATATCTTTTTTGTAAGTTTTCTTCAAATAAATCCAATAGTTCAAACTTTTTTGAGCAATCTACGTTAGAAAGTTATATTCAACTACATTCAAATCTGAAATGAATCCATTTCTAATAGTTTCTATAGTTACTTTATTTTTAGTGTTTTTTATAGATTGGTATGTTTACCAGGGCTTAAAAACTGCTGTTAAGAACCTAAAGTCAAGCCTCCAAAAGTTTTTTATTGGTGCTCATTGGTTCTTTTTTGCAGCTACAATTATTACCATTATCACGGCTTTAATTATCAATCATTATTACTGGCCTAAATTATTTCGCTCTTTTTGGCTCCCACTAGTTTTTATATCCTATTTATCAAAAGTTTTTGTCATTTTATTCATTTTGGCTGATGATGTACGGCGAACAGTCAAATTCATCATTTATAAATTAAAGGGTCCGACTACTGAAATCGGCAACGGACCGCGAATCTCCCGGGCTAAATTCTTAAGTCAGGCGGGCATAATCGCAGGTACAATCCCCTTTGGAGTCTCTATTTATGGAATGTCAGCTAATGCCTATAATTACCAATACAGAAAAATTCCTTTGTACATCAAAAACTTGCCTAAAGCTTTTATTGGCAAAAAAATTGTCCAAATTTCTGATATACATACCGGTAGCTTAAGTTTTAAAAACCCGGTTTGGGAAGTAGTTAAAAACATAAATAAAGAAAATCCGGATTTGATTTTTTTTACCGGTGATTTAGTAAATGACCGTTCGGAAGAGTTGTTGGAATACAAAGATATATTGGCACACCTGAAAGCCGACACCGGTATATTCTCGGTATTAGGCAATCATGATTATGGAGATTACTTACCCTGGCCAAGTCAAGAAGAAAAAGAAAAGAATTTCAATCAATTGCTTACCCATCAAAAAGAAATGGGTTGGGACATGCTGAATAACGATCACTTTATCTGGAGCCGGAAAGGCAGCAAAGCCGGAATTATAGGCGTGGAAAACTGGAGTAATAAAATGCGCTTCCCCCGCTACGGAGATATGGAAAAAGCGATAAAAGGAATGCCTCTCACTGACACTAACCTTTTGTTAAGTCACGACCCGTCGCATTGGGATTATGAAATATTGAAAAAACATAAAAATATAGATGTCACTTTTTCCGGCCATACCCATGGCTTTCAATTTGGTATAGAAACAGAAAACTGGAAATGGAGTCCTGTTCAATTTGTCTATAAAAGATGGGCAGGCTTATATCAGGAAGGCCATAATCAATTGTATGTAAACAGAGGCTTAGGCTTCATAGGCTATCCCGGCCGAATAGGCATTTTACCCGAAGTGAGTATTTTCACTTTACACAGTGCTTAAACTTCCTCAATAATTTTTCTTGCCGCTAAGTTTATCGCTCTGATAGATATGTTGCCTGTATAGTTTCCAAATACCCGCACATTAGGAAAATCTTTGATTAAAAGCTCGTTGATTTCTTTCCAAAGCTGCCTCAACTCAGCTGAATATATGGGAATACCTTTTTCATACTTCCACATTTTATACTCTAAAGCCTTTCCTTCTAAACCGAATAACCTTTTCAGATCATCATATAAAAGTTCTATAATTTCATCTTCCGGTTTTTCTAAAAAGTTGCTCCCTTTATCCGTAGGCTCATCTCTGAAAATCATTGTCAGACTTAAATACTCCTCATCAACTACCCTGCCCGGGAAAATGTAATTATTAAATAAAACGCCCAGGCTGAAAAAACCTTCTCTTCGCGGAATTAGGCAGCCAAAGCCCGGCTTAAAACCCGGTAAATCTTTTTTCTTAAAAATAAGAGTAGTAGTTACCAAAGGGGTATAGCGAACTTTTAGGAACAATTCTTTCAGTTTATGATTTTCAAAAAGTTCAGCCGTTTTATAGGCAGGCAGTGTTAGTATATAATTCTTATCTTCTTCTAATTTTTTCAATGTATGAGCGCTTATCGTTTCATCTTTTACATAATCTGATAAAGCATTGGTAATTTCAATCATTCCTTTTTCAAAAGAATGGGAGCCTTTTCTTATAGATTTGCCATTTTGCAAAGTAGCTTGTTTTCTCATCTTCAATATTGCCGGCAGAAACCTTCCTGATTTTTTTAACTCTTTATCAAAACCCGGAAACATCGTTTCTACATCTAATTGATGAAGAGGCGCACCATAGATACCGGCTAATGCGGGCTCCAAAAGTTGTCTCGTTAAATTTTCGCCTAAATACATGCGGCCTAAATCTTCAACAGAACCACCCTCCCACTTTTTCGCTGAAAAAAATATAAAAGGAATTTTAAAAATCTCCCCTAAATCTAAGGGAACACTGTTCAATTTGCCCTGCTTCACCAAAAATCTCTTTTTAGCAAGTTTTCCGGAAGCCACGGATGTCAGGCCCAGTGTTTCTATCATTTCATCCATAGCCGTATTGGCTACAAAAGCATTTGCGGCCGGCTCGGCAATTCCGTATTTCATTTCAACCGTTTTCAACAATCCCCCCGGGCTTGCTGCCGACTCCGTCAAACGAAATGACATGCCCTTTTCTTTCATAAAAAAAGCAAATGAAAGTCCGGATATTCCACCACCAATAATTTCGTAAGCTTCGTCTTTTAAAGATTTTCCTAATAAGCCGTTTTGCATATTTTTTTAAAATGAATCGTAAAGATAAATAAAGAAATATCCCCGCAATGGTTAAAAACAATTGTTTATGATTTTTGACATTCTCTTTTAGTATTTTAACAGATAATTAACCGCAAAAGGCTTTGCAAAACCCATAAATTGTTGTATATTTTGCCCAATACAATAAACATATTTTTTTAAATTTAAATAATTATTATGGCAAAATGTTATGCACTAATCGGTTGGAGTTTACCTGTTATTGAAAGTATGCAAAAAGCGAATAAAAATTTCGTAGTTGTTTCTCTACCTGATTTTGAATCTTATGCAAATGAAAATAAAATCCCCTTTGTTCCCTATCAATTAGATACCTGGAGTGATCAGTCAAACTCATTAGATTTAGCTGAAAAACTAAAGGCTTTTGATGCGGATGTAGCTGTTCCATTATATGAAGAAACTGTTGAATGGGCCGGTGCCTTAAATTCAATGTACAGAAATGATCCGCGCGTTTTAAACCGCGCTTTTTTATTCAGAGATAAAGCTATGATGAAGCGTAAAGCTTTAATCGGCGGTTTGCGGGTAGGACTTTTTGAAGCTGTACATTCAAGGGAGCAGGTGAGAATGTTTATGAAGCGCTTAAATGAAGCCAATCTGCAGTTAGACGGGGAAGAAGACAGCTGGGTTCACATCAAACCTTTTTCTGCAGCGGGAACAGTCGGACACAGACTTTTGAAGTCTCAAAGTGATATTGATGAAAAAGTAAAAGATGAAGATTTTCCATGTTTAGCGGAAAGCCATTTGCAGGGGCAGGAATTTTCTTGTGAGGCTTTTATTCACCGCGGAAAAATTAAGTTTTTAAATATAACCGAATACGTAAAGTTGGGCTATTCAAACTTTATACCTGAAGGTGAGTTCCTGAAATCGAAAAGGCCGCTGATTGAGCAAAAGATGCAACAATTAGTCGATATTTTTGGGATTCAGTACGGCATGATTCACCCTGAGTGGTTCATAAATGAAAATGATGAATTGATGTTTGGAGAAGTTGCCTGTAGAATTCCGGGTGGTCATATTTTGGAGTTGGTAAGTAAGGCTTATGGCTTTGATGCTTTGGCTGCATTTGTTATGTGCCATGACCCTTCTCTCACCGATGAAGAAGTAGAAAGTATTTTCCCGCCTAAAGATTATAAGGCACCTTATCACTATGGAAATGTGATGATTTACCCGCATAAAAAGTCTTTTTCAAAGTTGGAAATACCTGACGAATTGCATGAAGATCCGGCTTTTGTAGATCACTCGCTGGTTCCTCCTCTGAGTTCTCAGAAAATAAGTGACAGAACAGGTTTTGGCAATCATTTTGGAACGATTAACTTCAAATCAGAAGATCCGGAAAGATTAGCAGAGTTATTGAGACATTATCAGAAAGTAGATTTTTACGTATAACTAAATCAGTATTATTTAATGAATTTTGAAAATTTCCAAAATAGCCTGGAAGAACTCCGGGCAGCGACCCCTTTGACGAAATATGAAAAATCGCAAAAGCTCGCATCTCAAATAGACTTTATCTGTCGCACATTAGAAGGAGTAGAATTCATCTATAATAATGTTTCTGAAATATTGGAAGCAGGCTTTTTTACCGAAACTTCCTGGGAGAATCCGGATAAGTTAGTTCCCATATTAGTAAAAGGAACTCTTAAAGCCGGTCACCCTACTACCTCTTATGAAATTATTAGTGAGCTCCGAATGCTGGCTATCTCAAAAGGAAAAATTGATGGTAATGAAAAAGATGCTGCTGAATTTTTGGAAGAGGTTGTCGTCAATAATCTGGAATTTGCCTTTAAGGAAATAAATGAAGAGACCAGACAAAGCATGCAAAAAAATGACATCCAAAAGGTGTTTAACCTCTTTGATTTTTTACTGGATAACATTGAGCTTTCCAACATTAAGTCAAAATTGGCCGAAGAGGTACATTTAATTTGTTCTCAAAGGCCGGTAGTTACAAGGAAAGCAAGATCAATTATAAAGCTAATTGCTAAAAAAATTGATTTGTCGGGAAGTTCAGAAAGTGATAAAAAACTAAAGTTTTATACAGAGGCACTTCAAAGTCCGGGGAAATTAGCTACTAAATTTAATGATCCGGAGGACTATGTCGCCGCCATTAAACAGCTGAGTTTGGAAGAGCTAAAAAAAGAAGCCGAGGTTTTAGCAGAGTATATGCGCGCAACCGGTTTAAACAACCCTTACCTTGCAGAAATGCTGCTTTTTTTAGTGGCAAAACATGCTGATATCGTACCGCTTTGTTTGGGTTTAAACCAGCGGGGCGTTGCTGAATGGCAAAAACATCAGGAATTTGTAGGGACAATCATTAACGAAAATATTAGCCGATTTAATTATTTATGTATTTACGGACTGGCAAGAATGCTGGAAAGAGGTCTGCTTTCCCGCTCAGCCGTAAAAGCCGGATTCAATAATATGCGGAGAATTCAACTGGATTCTGATGTAGAGGTAAGAATATTAAAATCTGTCGTAAATAAACATCCCGAAGTACATGCAAAACAGTATCTGATTGCTGCTTGCTTACAGGTTTTGGGACAACCGTTGGGTGTCGGACAGGGAAATAATTCAACCTGTCAGTCAGCACGCGGCATAAGTATGTGGAGCAGCCACGCGCCTGCAAAACTGTTGAATATGATTACCACGGTTGCTACTCGTAATAATTTAATCTGGCGATTTGAAAATGATGATTTGGAATCCATAAAACTTCCAAAAGGACTTGTAGACCAACTGGATTACAACTTAGATGCTGTATCTGTGGTTATTGTACCTCATTTAGACAAAATCTATAATGAGATGATGCGCAGAGCAAGCGGAAGAACAGAAGACCCCCACAAATGGGTAAATCCCGCTCTGTATGGACAATGGATACAAATTGGGTTTGCGTCCGTCTACGATAACTTGAGTCAGTCTATACTGGATTTTAACGGCTTTCTGAAAACCTTTTACATGGTTTTTCATCCGCATTACAACGGGAACCGTCAAATGATTTACCCAAATCCAATTGGAATTTTTGTAACCAGCTCAAGAGGTGATATGCTGGGGTTTCATGCAATTTCTTTATTAAGGGTATCAGAAAATCCGGAAAACAAAGAAATAAGAGCCTATTTTCTAAACCCTAATAATGAAGGCAGGCAAGACTGGGGACAAGAAATTAAGCCCTCAGTATATGGGAATGGAGAAAAAAGAGGAGAATCCTCTCTTCCTTTTTATCAGTTTGCTGCAAGAATCTATGCTTTTCATTATAATACACTCGAATTGGATAATGAAAATCAAGTACCTGAAGCAGAAATAGAAAAAGTTAGAAAATTAGCGAAAGATAGCTGGGGGAAGTCATATATTTGGAACGATATGGTTAAACAATGGTAAATTTATGTAATGGTAAAACATTCATCAAGAATTGAGTTGAGTCAGTCAGCTTTAAAAGCTAACTTTAATTTCATTAGAAAAAAAATTGATAAAAAAGATGTTTTAATCTCCGCAGTAGTTAAAGCAAATGCCTACGGACATGGTTACGACTCTTATATTAAAATGGTTGAAAAGTGCGGAATAAATCATTTTTCCGTAGCCTCAGCACATGAAGCGGAAATGGTTAAATCCTTTTCCTCAGAAAAATCCAACATCATGATAATGGGGATTCTCTATGAGGAAGATATCAGCTGGGCGATAAAAAATGACATAGAGTTTTATGTTTTTAATTATGACAGGCTGTTAAAGGTAAATGAATTTGCCAAAAAACTGAATAAAAAGGCCATTGTTCATATAGAAACAGAAACCGGAGCAAACAGAACCGGTATGTCAGATTTTGATTTTTATAAATCGCTGACTTTTCTAAAAAAGAAAAATTCTAATATTGATTTTAAAGGGTTATGCTCTCATTTTGGCGGTGCTGAAAGCTTTTCCAATAGATTTAAAATTGATGCCCAATTAAAAAAATTCAAAGAGCAGATAAGCTGGTGTAAAAAGAAAAATATTTTACCCGGCTATATTCACATAGCCTCATCAGCAGCAACTTTATTCTTGCCGGAATCGCATTTTAACATGGTTCGGGTTGGGGTTTCTCAGTATGGGTTTTGGCCCAGTCCGGATATATTCTATGATCATATACAAAAAACAGGCAGTCGCACAAATACCGGTTTAAAAAGAGTTTTTACCTGGAAAACGGATATAATGGATATAAAAAATGTAAAATCCGGCAGCTTTGTTGGTTATGGAACAGCTTTTCAGGCTGTCCGTGATATGAGAGTGGCGGTATTACCATTAGGCTATTCCAATGGCTATCCGAGAGGTCTTTCTAATACAGGGCAAGTTTTAATAAGGGGTAAAAAAGCACAGATTATCGGCTTGATAAACATGAATTTATTTACGGTTGACATTTCTCACATTCCGGATGCAGAAGTCGGTGATGAAGTAGTCCTTATAGGCAGACAAAAAAACCACGTGATAAACATCAGCTCTTTTTCAAACTTTGTGAATTTATTGAATAATGAAATGATGAGTCGCCTTCCGGCAGCTATTCCCCGGAAAGCCGTCAGATAAATTACTTTTTACTCAAAGCTTCTTTATACACTTTTAGTGCTCTTTCCCGGGCAGCTTTATGCCCTATAACAGGACGAGGATAATTTGCTGTGTCGTATTCCGGTACCCATTTTTTAACATATTCTAAGTTTTTATCAAACTTTTTTAACTGAATTTCCGGATTAAAAATCCGAAAATAAGGAGCTGCATCACATCCTGAACCGGCCGCCCACTGCCATCCCCCATTATTAGAAGCCAGCTCGAAATCCAATAATTTTTCGGCAAAATAAGCCTCCCCTTTCCGCCAGTCCTGCAAAAGATGTTTCGTCAAAAAACTCGCTGTCAGCATGCGAATTCGATTATGCATATAACCGCTTTCATTCAATTCCCGCATTCCGGCATCTACCAATGGGAAACCGGTTTTCCCGGCACACCATTTTTGAAATAAATCCTCATCCTTTTCCCAGGGTATGGCATCATAATCCGGCTTAAAAGAGTGATTTACAACATGCGGAAAATGAAAAATGATACTCTGATAAAAATCCCGCCAAATCAATTCATTCAGAAAAGTAGCACTTTTTTCCTTTGCTATGGCAGAAAGTTCTCTGATACTAATCGTTCCAAAGCGCAAATGCACACCCAAACGGGACGTCCCTTCAGAAGCAGGATAGTCTCTTTTTTCGGCATATTCCGTTAAAATCTTGCTGCGTATCGTTTTTTTAGGAAAATCTATATCCGTTTGCTGAAAACCCAAAAATTCAGGGGTATGTTTCCTGTCAGCCTTTCCATCTGCCAGTAAATTGAGTTTTTTTTCAGAAGAAAACACCTCTATAGGCTGAGCTTCAAAGCCTTTCAGCCAATTGTTTTTAAATGGTGTAAAAACCGTGTATGGCTTTCCGGCAGCTGTCAAAACCTCATTTTCCTCAAAAATTACATGATCTTTAAAGGTCTTTATTTCTATCCCCGAGGTATCTAATAGCTTATGTATTTTTTCATCCCGCTCCTTTGCATAAGGCTCATAATCTTTATTATAAAAAACAGCTTTTATATTATATTCTTTTATTAACTGACTCCATGCATTTTCGGGTGTATCATGTTTCACCACAAACGCTTTCCCCTCAATTTTATCCATCATTTCCTGAAGTGCATTATAAATAAAGTGGACGCGTGCATCATTTTTGGGCAGATCATCCAAAATATTGCGGTCAAAAATAAACACCGGCAGAACCGGATACCCTGACTGAAACGCTTTATCCAAAGCATGATTATCGTGCCACCTGAGATCTCTCCTAAACCAATGAACAGCAACTTCCTCTTTCATAAATTGATAATTTATATATTTCACTAAAAACAGTCATTTCTTGTAAATGTTTTGATGATAAGCCATTTGGTGCAAAATTCAAGTAGAAAGGGAAATTATGGAAAAATTATGATGGAAACGTGCAACTATGAAAGACCCAAGCCCCAAGAGACCAAGACTCAAATTTCAAGAAATTAAAAATTCAAAGGCAGCAATTTTATTAGCGCACTCATAAAAGGGACAACCTAAAAAATTACCGTCATTATGAGCGCGACTACCGTAAGTATTGGGTTTTGTACATGCTTCAAAGTCGCGTGTGGTAATCTCCTGAATAGAAAGAGCTAAAATGGAAAAATTATGATTGCAAATGGAAAATGTGGTGAGAGTTCTTCACATTAATACGGAGATGCTTCCTGACGTCAGCATGACAGCTTGTTTGATGGCTATGCTTTTAATAAAATATAAAAAGAACTTTTACCACAATTCCCTCTCTATCAATAGAGAGGGTGAAGGATGAGTCATACATAAAGCATAAATGAAACTAACTATTCATTTAAATAAAAAAAGTATCTTAATTTTAACATGAAGGATGCAACCATTTGTAAAAAAGGTAGTCTATGTAGTGTAAGGTTAATTTTTTTATATTAAAATTTTTCTAAATAAATTTGTTGTAATTGCAATAAAAATGTACATGAGAAAATTTATTAAATATATGCAATATTGCTTTTTAGTAGTCAGCATTACGCTGCTACCAAAAAGCAATCTTAATGCTCAAACAGAATGGAATTACTATGACGGCACTTGGTTGATTAATAATTGGAGTGTTTTAAAATTTACTGATGAAAATTCTAAACCTGAAACATTTTTATTAAAAGATAGCATTTTACCTTCACAAATAGATAATCAACTTTATTATACTTTAGGACATGCTCCTCCAACACTAAATAATAAAGAAGGTGATTTAGAATTGATTTTATTAAATGGTGGAGGGAATCTAACAGCAAAACATTTAGTTGACCATCATTTTCAATTAATTGAGCATGATACTTTTACGGTAATTTTAAATGATACATTTAATCTAACAAATTGGATTGGATCAATACAGTATCCTTTTTTTTTAAAAATCAACCCTGATAAGTATATGCTGATCACTGCCGGGTGGAATCCGGACATTATTTGGCTTCCTGAAGATAATCCATATTTATGTAAGAACACTGTACATGATGTAAGCCATATAGTTAACAGCCCTAATTGTGCATTCTGGTATTACCATATTGTAGAAAGAAAGAATAACGGAGAGTTTGTTGTAAGTAAGCAAAATCAATTATTTTTAAAAGATTATCGCATGGGTTGCAGACTTGGTGCTGCCCGTCACGCAAATGGCAGAGATTGGTGGCTATTGATGCATACGACCCGTTGCGATGACATTTGCGGTGACAAAATCTATCGTTTTTTAATTCAGGATGGTAAAATAAAAGAACCGGATATTTTACAGGGAGCCAATCAATTATGTGGCGTTAGAGATGATGCCGGAAAAATCTTATTTACACATGACGCTGAAAAGGTGATTTTTTCAAGCGTGAGTGGTCAAATTGATGTGTATGATTTTAAAAGGTGTACCGGTGATTTAGACTTTTCTGTATCATTAGGCTATAACCCGACTTTTCAGCTTACATCACCGAATGATGACAGTCTTAAACTACATGGAATCTATGGAAGAACAATCACTGAAAACAACAGATACTTATATGTAAACAATACAGCCATTTATACCCATTCTCAATTTAACCCCTATTGTGACTCTCTGGTCATATACCGCTATGACCTGCAGGAACCCGGAAAAAGAGAAGTGCTTATACGCAAGAAAGCATGTGATACCTTAGCTTTTGGTCAAATTCAAACCGGACCGGATGGTAATATTTATATGTCACCTTTTAGATATAACTTTGGGGTATTACAGCCTACTAATTCCTATTGGGATAGTACTTTAGCTTATATGTCAGCAATTACGAATCCTGAAGCAGCAGATATATCAGATGTAACATTCGACAAGCAATATATTTATCTTGGTGACTCGGCTAAAACATTTGGTACTCTACCATTTTTTGCAAATCACCTCAGCGCTTTGCCTATATATCAAGCTGAAAGCCTTCAAGACACTATTTTTGCTTGTGAAGGTGATACAATTCAACTCGGTAAAGACCCCATAGATAATATCATTTACGAATGGCAGGAGTTAAATGCGCTGCAAGGCCGCTACGAGGCAAACCCTAAAATTCCAGTTTATAATTCAGGATACTTTACTGTTCGCTTAGAAGAAACGGGTTCTAAAAGATTCTCCTGCACAGAACGCAT
>REEL01000068.1 GCA_007695095.1 Chitinophagaceae bacterium
GTGGCTATGTCATTATCTCTTTGCTGAGTTGTTAATCTGGGTAATAAAAATCCCTGTGTTGTACTTTCCAATTCAAAAACTGCGGAAGGGTCAACCACGGAAGCATTGTCTCCAACTTTCACTTGAGACATTAATGAACTGGATATTAAAAGTAATGGAAAAAGTAGTATGAAAAAGTATTTAAAAATCATCATCATTGTATTTTCTGTGTAAGTAAATTTTTATCTCAAATTTAGTTTTTAAGTTTGGTGAAATAAAAAGTAAATTAGTTCTATTATTACATTAAAATCTAAAAAAAGTCAGTTAACTTTTTGAATCAACTAACTTTTAAAATGCTAATTTTAAACAAGCAATACCTTTCTAACCGCAAAATGCATCCCAGTCATTCCCGTTAAAAATTTCAACACAATTTGTATCAGTATTGAAAATTAACAGACCTTCAGGAACAGGAGTGACTATATTATCTCTTTGAGTAGTAGTCAATCGGGGTAATAAAACTCCTTTGCTTGTACTTTCAACTTCGAATATGGCAGAAGGGTGAACAGCGGAAACAGTATTATCTTCACTAACCTTAACACTTTGTGCTTGAGTTGAAAAGAACACTGTAAAAACAAGAAATGTTACTAAAAATATATGTTTCATGATTAAATTTTTTATTGAAAATGAATACAAAATTAAAATGCTCTGATGGCTCTTACACCCATTAGGCCGGTTTTAGCTGTGCCAAAAGTAGTTTCAGCACCACTAATTAAATTTCTACCATAAGCTTGTGTTGCAGATCTTTGAGAAGAGCTCCAGTATGTTACATTTCTAAAGCCTCCTTGATTTGATGCACCTCCACCAATAGTATTATACATTAAAGTAAGTTCATCACGAGAAGGTAAATACCATCCTTCATAAACTATACCATTTAGTATAAAAAAGTAATCATTAGCCCATCTGGCTGCTATATCCGGTTCACTGCAAGCAGAAACTATATTTTGTGTATTTGAGGCCCCTGTACCAAAATCATCACTTGTAGCCACAGAAGTCCCTGAACACCCCCAGGGAGCATTTGGATCAACAGGTGAGGTGCCATTCCAGTCACTTGGTGCAGCTTCTAAGCCTCCTCCATTTCCATCACAATAAAAAATAATACCACCGGATGGTCCGGTATCTCCAATAACGCATTGAGGTGCTCCATCACAAAGATTTATCCACTCAGTTCCATTATAAATTTCTGTACAAAAAATGTCTGTATTATAAATCATTAAACCGGCCGTAGGTGATGTGATATTTGCTTTATCCATTTCACTCATGCGCGGCAAAAGCATACCTTGCTCTGAACTTTCCATTTCAAAAATGGCATTTTGATCTATATTTTGAACATCTCCGCCTATTTTTACCTGACTAAATGCAGAAGTAGTCATTACATTTATAAAGACAAGTAATATTAAAATTTTAGTTATTTTCATGGTAGTTTATTTTTCTGTTAATAAGTAAATGTTCTGATTGGTCTAACCCGAGCCTGATTCGTTGAATTTTTTTGAGGTCCACTAAATGAAGCAGGTATAGCATTTGTAACCGGATTTTGCATCCAAGCCCTTTGAGCGGTTCTGTGCGTTGAACTAAAGTAATTATTACTTGAAAATAAACCGGGTAACGAAGCAGAACCTATATTAACACTTAGTTCATTGAGCTCAAGTCTGGACGGCATATACCAATCATCTATTGTTTGTCCGTTGAAGATTACACTATAGTTGTCACACAAAACAGCAGCAGGAAAAGTGCTTGATGTGGTGTTATGTAAATCTACAAGTATGGCAGTATTATTGGCTCCTTCAAATAAATCATCCTGCGTTGTTGTTACAGAAACATTTGGTGTAGACCAAGTCGTAAAAGGGTCTGTTGTACTTAAACCATCCCATCCGGGTTGCGCAGCTTCTAAACCAACACCCAAAACATCATCACAGTAAAAGATAATTCCACCACCCGGTCCGGTTTCTCCAATTTGGCAAACAAAACCTGTTGGGCAATTATCAGTTATAGCATTTAAAGTCGTCACATCAGAAATACCGCATTCGTTAAAAGCCCAAACATAAAGTGTGTATGCAGTTTCACAAACTAAACCTTCACTCAAAAATTCATTGGTATATACAATCCCTTCTAGTTGATCCAAGTCGTTTACACTTGCATACAAATAACCGTTTGCTCCACTTACTGCACCCCAATTCCATGTTATTTCCTCTAAGTCTGTTCCGTGAACTCCTTCAATAGGAGAATCGGGGTTAGGTACTGATGCGCAAGGGTCTTGTGAACATAAATTAATCCAGGCAGTACCATTAAATACTTCCAAACAATCACTGTCAGTATTAAAAATAATCAATCCCGCCGTGATAGGAGGTACCATAGCATCCCTTTCAGATTCGCTAAGACGGGGTAGTAAAAAACCTTTATCTGAACTTTCCATTTCAAATATAGCCGCCGGATTTACCACACTTGGATTATCTCCAACCTTCACTTGTGCCGACAACAAACTAATGTTGAAAATGCATAATATTGGTAAAAAATAAATTAATCTTTTCATATTGTAATATTTTATCTATTAATTGTTAGTCTTGAATACTTTTTCTTAAATTGCTTCTGTTTTATGCTGTAGTACTATAAAGAATTGGTCATAACTTTCCTGGAAAACACCAAAATGATTTAAAATATAACCTGCATTATTTTACTTCTCAATATCCTATAAATTGTTAGATTCTTCATGTAAATTAGTTTATTGCAATTAAAAAGCTCTGATAGCTCTTACTCCCATCATTCCTGTCTTTGCAGTACCAAAAGTAGTTTCAGCCCCGGTTATTAAATTCCTTCCATAAGCTTGATTAGCTGTTCTCTGAGATGAACTCCAGTATGTTACATTTCTGAAGCCGCCTTGGTTTGTTGAGCCGCCTATATTATTAAATATTAGGGTCAACTCGTCTCTGGAAGGCAAATACCAATCATTAAATACATTGCCATTCTCTATTAAAATATAATCATTGCACCATCTGGCTGCAATATTAGGTTCCATACAGGCATTAACTATCATAGTTGTATTCGACTGCCCTGTACCAAAAGCTTCACCGGTAGCTATACTAACTCCGGAGCAACCCCAGGGGGCATTTGGATCAACTGGGGTATTCGGATTTGCCTGATCATTCCAGTCAGAAGAAGCAACTTCAAGTCCACCCCCGTTTTGATCACAATAAAAAACTATCCCTCCGGCAGGACCGGCTTTCCCTATTTCACACTGAAAAGGAGGACATGATTCTGTAGAAGCACTTAAAGTAAGTACATCAGAGAAACCACAATCATTCTGAGCCCATAAATAGACAGTATAATTTTCGTCACATTCTAAACCGGAATATAAAAAACTTGTGTCAGTACCAATATTAACAGCAGAATCTATATTATTTACAAAACTGTAAAAATAAGAGGATACATTTGAATCAATACTCCAACTCCAAAATA
Source organism: Chitinophagaceae bacterium (assembly GCA_007695095.1). Lineage (NCBI taxonomy): Bacteria > Pseudomonadati > Bacteroidota > Chitinophagia > Chitinophagales > Chitinophagaceae > Chitinophagaceae bacterium. The sequence continues at coordinate 3,490 of REEL01000068.1, forward strand.
TTGAGTCTTCCCAAGTGATCGTATTCTCTAATACAGGGATATCAGGTGCATCTGCAACCATAACATATTTTGTGTTTGTATAAAATTCAGCCGGTTCACATAATGGATCTGTTATTTTTAATCTATAATAAATATTGTTCATTGGGGCAACTGATGCAGTTAGTTGATCCGCTCCGTTTATATCAGACCAAATTATGCTATCGGGTGAAGATTGCCATTGAAGATCTCCATTAATAAAGTTTATACCTTCCAGTGTTAAGGTAGTTCCGCTACAAATAATAGTTTCAGCATGTACTGAAAATCTAAACAATGAAATTAAAATAAATAATGCAGTTAAGTTTGTTACTTTTTTCATACTATGTTTTATCTAATTATTAATTTTTGATTAACTGTTAAATCTTTATGATTAACTGTCAAAAAATAAACTCCTGTTATTAATACTTTTACATCAAGAATTAATGAATTATTATCTGAAGTGAAATTGTATTCTTGATTAAAAACCTTTTGACCGGTAATATTGAATATTTCAATGTTTACTAATCCGGAAAATTGCTTGTTCAGAAAAATTTGAATAATCCCATTAGAAGGGTTGGGGTAAATCTCTAGCTTCAAATTTTCAGTATTTTTCACATCATTTATTACTTCACAAGATGGTATCTCAAATGTTAATACTGCACCTGCTTTACAGATAATATGAATAAAAAACAAAAAGAATACAATGTATATAGCTTTCATAATTACACAAAAAATTAGTTATAAAAAAAATTTAACAAAACAATAATTTACTTCAGTTTGTCAATCCGAAGATACAATTGAACTAAACAAAAATCAATTCAAAATAAAGACAATTATTACATAACTTTTGAGTAAGCATATCTGAAAAGTCAATATTTTTAAGCTTTTAATAAAAGCAAATAATTACATCACAAACTTTATATAAATTCATTTTTTCTATCTTTGGTATAATTTTTCAACATGCAAATTTTAAAACAAATTTAACATGAAAGCTTCCGAAGAGTTGTTTCAGCTTATTAATGCACTTACTAAATCTGAAAAAAGGTATGTTTTAGTTTACATTAAAAATCATGCTTACAAAGAATACAATTCTTACTTCATTTTAATAGACTTGATTTCTAAACAAGAAAGCTATGATGAAGTAGAAATTAAAAACTACCTGGAGAAAAAGAAATTTAAGAAAATTTTGAGCCATTTTGCTGTTTTTAAAAAAAGGCTTTATGATTTAATAATGAAAGGTGTCAGAAGCTTTGGTGCCGATCAAAATATTGAAAATAAAGTATTAAATGCATTACAAGACATTAATTTTTTATACGAAAGAAACTTGCTGAAACAAGCTGAAAAAATCCTTTTAAAAACAAAAGAATTAGCTCTTAGATATGAGAAATATCCTGAATTAATTGCTTTATATCGCTATGAAAAAATGTTACAAAGTGCCAAACCTTATTCAGAAAAAGTTTTTGAATCTGATAAAGAATTGAAAAAAAATGAAAATAATGTATTAGATAAAATAAAAGAAATAAATCATCAATGGTTTTTAATGATTGAAATGAATTATTTAAGACACAAAGATGGTTTAGCGAGAAATGAAGAAAACTTTAAAAAAAGAGAAGATGTTATTCATTCAGAAATTGAGCGGAATGTAGACTTATCAGATAATTTCAGAGCCAGTGCATTTTGGCACACAACTAAAATGGTGTATTATGCTTCTAAACATGATTTGGAAAACTCATTGGCAGCCATAAAAGAAGGGTTAGCCTACATGGAAGAAAGTATGATACAAATCTTAGAAAAACCCATGCCTTATATAAGCAGGCAACACCATTTTATCTCTATTGCCAGGCATATGGAAAATAAAGAAGAGGAAATTGAACAAATGCTAAATAAAATTGACAATTTCATTCGTAAGCTTCCGATAGAACAAAATGAAAATAAGTTAATAAAAGTTAAAGAGTTGCAACTTCAGTATAAAACTGAAATTGAAATCAAAAAAGGAGAATTTAGAAACGCATTAAATTTCATTGATCAATATGAAAAGCTCTCAAAAAACAAACATGCCAATTCTCACATAACAAAAATATTTATTTTAAATAAACTCAGACTTATATCTCTCATAGGTACTGAAGACTATGATAAAGCATTGGATATTATAGCTATTTTGCTTGAAAATAAAGATAAATTACCTATAGATACTTTTTCTCTCGTCATAATTCTCGACTTAATCTGTCATTTTGAACTTGGTAATATCAGGCTGCTCGAATATAAAGTTAAATCTGCCTATAGATACCTTTACAAGAGAAATCATCTGCATAAATTTGAAAAAGTACTTTTGAACTTTATTGGAGAAAATATTAAAAACTCTAATAACAAGAGAGAAACAGCAGCATTTTTTCATTCTCTCAGGGAAGAATTGCTTAAATTAAGAGAAGAATCTTTTGAATTCAAATACATGGAAGACTTCGATTTTATTTCATGGTTAAACAGTAAAATTAACAATGAATCTTTTTCTGAAGTCGTTAAAAGACAATACAATTCTCATAAAAACACATAAGTTTAATTAAGTAGTTTGCAATTTCATAAGAGCTTCATTTAACAACTTTAATTTCTGAGAAATAAAGCAGTCTGTCAAATTGTCACTCACTTTTTTTTCTTATCTTTGCAGTAAAACTTAGAAATGCAAAAAGAAGATTCTATATACGGCGGGATAACCAATCAAATGCCGGAAGAAAGGCAAGGGGAAGCTTTAAAGAGCTTGGAAACGAAAGAGCATTCCGAATTAAACGGAAAAAAATTTTATATTGAAAGCTACGGTTGTCAGATGAATTTCAGTGACAGCGAGATTGTCGCTTCAATTTTAGCGGAATCAGGTTTTTCACTTTCAGAAACGCATGAAAATGCAGATCTTATTTTTATTAACACCTGTGCTATCAGAGAAAATGCAGAACAAAGAGTAAGAAATAGGCTTAAACAGTTTGAAGTACTGAAAAAAAATAAGCCGGGTACCCTGATTGGAGTACTGGGTTGTATGGCTGAAAGGTTAAAAGACAAGTTGCTGGAACAGGAGAAACTTGTAGATATGGTTATAGGTCCGGATGCTTACCGAAAGCTACCGGAATTAATTGAAGAAGCCGAGACCGGCCAAAAAGCAGTAAATGTACTTTTATCCAGAGAGGAGACCTATGCTGAAATTAGTCCGGTAAGACTATCCAGCAATGGAATTTCAGCTTTTATATCTATCATGAGAGGCTGTGACAATATGTGCTCGTTCTGTGTAGTCCCTTTTACCCGAGGACGCGAAAGAAGCAGAGACCCCTACTCTATCGAACAAGAAGCTAAAGATTTGTTTGACAGAGGCTACAGAGAAGTCACTTTATTAGGCCAAAATGTTGATTCATACACACATAAAGATGAAAACGGAAATATTTTATTCACCTTTGCAAATTTGCTGGAATTAGTAGCAAAAGTACATCCTGATTTAAGGGTTCGTTTTTCTACATCCCACCCTAAAGACATGACCAATGAAGTTTTGGAGACCATGGCTAAGTATAAAAATATTTGCAACTATATTCATCTTCCTGTCCAATCCGGCAATTCCAGAGTTTTAGAAATGATGAATAGAACCTACGACAGAGAGTGGTATCTTGAAAGAGTTGATGCTATTAAAAGAATTGTACCGGACTGCGGCATATCAACTGATGTTATATGTGGATTTTGTTCTGAAACAGAAGAAGAGCATAGAGATACATTAAGCATAATGGAGTTTGTAAAATATGATTTTGCATACATGTTTTTTTACTCCGAAAGACCGGGAACCCTTGCAGCCAGGAGATACAAGGATGATGTACCGGAAGAAGTTAAAAAAAGAAGATTACAAGAGGTGATTTCATTACAGCGCAGACTATCATTAATTAGTAATGAAAATGATATAGGTAAAACATTTGAAGTTTTAGTGGAAAGTGTTTCTAAAAGATCTGATGAACACGTTCAGGGGCGAAACAGCCAGAATAAAGTTATCATTTTCCCTAAGGAAAACTACAAACCGGGTGATTATGTAATGGTTAAGGTAGAAGAGTGTACTTCAGCGACTTTGCTGGGCAAGGCTGTTTAAATTATTGAAAAATTAGTAAAAAGTTATCAATGGATATTCAATCCGTTAAACAAAGGTTTGGGATAATTGGGAATAATCCGGCATTAAACAATGCTTTGTCAACAGCCATTCGTGTAGCCAACACTGATTTAAGTGTGTTAATTACCGGTGAAAGTGGTGTGGGAAAAGAAGTTTTTAGCAAAATTTTACATCAGCTAAGTGCCCGAAAACATAATCCATTTATAGCTGTAAATTGCGGAGCTATTCCGGAGGGAACCATAGATTCTGAATTATTTGGTCATGAAAAAGGTTCTTTTACCGGTGCGCACGACTCCAGAAAAGGCTATTTTGAACAGGTAAACAATGGCACTATTTTTCTTGATGAAATCGGAGAAATGCCTATAGCTACTCAATCCAGACTACTCCGGGTTTTAGAGTCGGGAGAATTTATGAAAGTTGGTTCATCAAAAACAATTAAAACAGATGTACGTGTAATTGCTGCAACAAATGTCAACCTATGGGATGCCATTCAAAAGGGGAAATTTAGAGAAGACCTTTTTTACAGACTAAATACCGTACCCATTAATGTTCCTGCTCTAAAAGAAAGAAAGGAGGATATTCCCCTTCTTTTCAGAAAGTTTGTAGTGGACTTTGCAGAAAGAAATCACACCGAAATAATTAAACTAAATCCGGAAGCTGTAAATTTATTACAAAGCTATCCTTGGCCCGGAAATATTCGGGAATTAAAAAACCTTGCAGAGCAGCTTACCATACTTTCTCCAGAGAAAAACATCTCTCCCGAAATTCTAAAACAATTTCTACCAAAAGAAAATTTAAACCGCTTACCGGCCGTTTATCAATCAGAATATGGAAACAAAAATGACTTTTCGGAAAGAGAGTTACTATATAAACTTTTCTTTGATTTAAAAAAAGACATCAACGACATTAAGCAATATCTTTTTCAGTTCAATAATGACAGTTATCTTTCAGATTCGGATAATAAAATTAATAAAGAAGAAGAATATCCTTCATATATCAAAGATGAAGTTTCAAAAAATGATTTTAAACCTTCGCCTATCCCATTAGAAGATAAAAGAAAAGAAGAATACGAAACTGAAGGCACTGACACCCACGAAACTATAGACGCGACACTTTCCATTGCTGAAATGGAAAAAGATATGATTGAAAAAGCATTAAAGATTAATAAAGGTAAACGAAAAAGGGCTGCTGAAGACTTAGGTATTTCTGAGAGAACACTTTACAGAAAAATTAAAGAGTATAACCTAAACAATATTTAAATGACCCGGTATTTATTCAATATACTAAAAACTAGAAACAAAAACATTTTTCTGTTTCTTCTTCTTACAATTGTATTGAGTAGTTGTGGTGCATATTCATTTACGGGTGCATCTATCCCTCCTAATATTAAAACTATTAGAATTTCAAGCTTTCCGAATCAATCAACCGGAGGACCCGGTAACTTAAGTCAGGTATTTTCTGAACAATTCAGAAACAAAATTATAAGAGAAACAAATCTGAGTTTAGTGAATCAAAATGCAGATATAGAGTTTAACGGAGCAATAACCAATTATTCAGTTCAGGGACTTTCGCCAACTGCAGGTCAAACAACAGCTCTGAACAGACTTTCCGTTAGTGTAAGAGTAGAATATGTGGATTTTCAAAATGAAAAAAACAGCTGGAATCAAAACTTTACCAGATATGCTGATTTTGATAGTTCCCAGTCACTTAGTGATGTCGAAGAAAATTTAGTTTCTGAGATTAATCAGCAATTGGTAGATGATATTTTTAACCGGGCATTTGCAAATTGGTAATATGAAAAACATCAGTCCTGCTGACATACTAAAAGATAATAGTCTTCTGAATGATATTTCAGTAGCAAATCTGGATAATTGGATAAAAGACTATCCGTATGCATCTTTATTGCATAGTATTCGTATTAAAAAATACTTTTTAGATAATCATCCCGATAAGGAAACTGTATTATTGAATTTTAGTGCACACATTCCTCAACGGGATATTCTGGCAGATTTTTTAAAAAAAGAAATACAAGTTAAAACAGCACTGCCTGAAAAAAAGGTAACCCCGAAAAAAACACAAAAAGAAAAAGTCCCAAAAAAGGAAGTTGATTCAAATATTAAAGAAACCGAGCAAAATAAAACAGCTATATCAACAGTTACTAAAACTGAAAAAGAAAAGCCCAAAAAAAGAAAAACTAAAATAACTGTAAAAAAAGATGCAACAGTAAACAATCAAAAAACTGAAACGCAAAATAAAAGTTTTCAAGGATGGTTAAAAGCGTTTTCAGAAGAAAAAGGAATTAAGAAATCAATAAAAAAAGAGAAAGAGAAACCGGATTTATCAAACTTCACTATTACCAAACCCTTACCGGGACTTGAAGAAATAACAAAATTAGGTATAGAGGGCATGAAGTCCGAAAAAAAATCCAAGCAAACTACAGCTATCAATTTAGATGCACTTGCAGATAAAAGTATAAAGCTATTAGACGATCATATAACTGAAACTTATGCCGGTTTACTGGCTAAACAAAATAAAATAGACAAAGCAATTGAAGCTTATCATAAATTAAGTTTGAAATTTCCTGAAAAAAGTAGTTATTTTGCAAAAATTATAAACGACTTAAAAAATAAATAAACAATGTATATATTACTTACCATTTTGATTCTGATAATTTGTGTAATACTCATTTTGATAGTATTAATTCAAAACCCGAAAGGTGGAGGATTAAGTGCTTCTTTCGGCGGATTTGGAAATCAGGTACTGGGAGCCAGACAAACTACAGACTTTCTGGAAAAAGCCACATGGACATTAGCCATTGTATTGCTTGTATTTAGTTTATCTTCAGGTTTTTTTATACCGGACAGAGGACAAACTATTGATAGAAGTGAATTGGAAGGAAGAACTTTACAAACTCCAATACCAATGGAAAATCAAAACATACCTCCAACTGAATTTGGTGGTGACGAATAGTTTTAAATAAATATTAAAAAAAGAGGCTGCCTAATCAGACAGCCTCTTTTTTTTTACCAAAAATATTTCTAACTAAAATCTAAGCGATAATGAAAGCATGAAATTTCTTCCCGCCTGTGGAAAATAGCCATCAGCTAAAACCATCATTTCATTGTCAACCAGCCCTTTATAAATCCAAGCATTAGGGACATATTTTTCATCAAACAAATTGTTTAGTTTAAAACTGAATCGTATTTCCCTAAAAAATAAATCTTTTAAACTATATTGAATAAGCAGGTCATTTACAAAATAAGGGTCTAAACTTCTGTCTTCGCTACCCGTATTGTCCAGATATTGTCTGCCTACATACTTCCCAATTACTTCTATCCAAAGATTCTCTATAGGCTCAAAAATCAAACTCGTTCCGGCTATAATATCCGGCGAAAAAGCAATAGGAGTATTCTCATAAGTTCTGCTATCCATTCCTATCCAATTGAAGTCTCCATCATATACATCATAAAACTCTTCAAACTCTTCAATTATATTTTTGCTGAATGTAAAGTTAGAACGCCATTTTAACCAATCCAGTAACTGCCAGTTCTTCTGAAGCTCAATACCTGATCTGTAACTTGTTGGTATATTCGTTCTTGTAAAACCACCAACATCATTAATTTCACCGGTCAGAACTAGTTGGTTTCTGTAGTACATCATATACGTATTCGCTCCAAGTGAAAAATTATTTTTCCTAAGCTCATAACCCAACTCTACATTATGCAAACTTTCATGAAGTGGGCGACTCTCCGGTGAAGAATCTCTGAAGTCCCTTCTTACGGGCTCCCTGTTGCTCATGCCATAAAATAAATAAAAGCGATGACCGGAAGATGGCTGAAAGTTAATTCCGGCTTTCGGATTTATAAAGTTATATGTAGCCTCCTGCGGAAGATCTAAAACATCTCCGTCAGAAATTTCCGGACCTTCAAATTCATATCCTATATAACGATATTGCACATCTCCAAATAAGCTCCATTTATTGGACAATCTGTATTGAGCTTTTGTATAAAAATTAGCTTCCGTTTTTACAGCATCATTTTCATAGTATCTGTGAACATCCTCTAAATTACCGGTAGGTCTTGTCCAGATTACTTCTCCAAAGTGATCGCCATTATAGATATTAAAAGCTCCACCCATAGTGACATTCCAACGGCTGAAATCATCATAAATTAAGGAAAAAGTAGTGCCGTAAAAATGATTATCCAACCATCTTCTTCTAACTAAATCTGTTCTTTCCAAGGTATCGTTTTCAAAAATTATCGGCTCCATACCATAGTTCGATAATCTGTCATTATTTCTGAATTGCTCATAATAACCACGACCATAAGTATAGTGTAGGCTTAAATTTCCGGTCCAATTTGGATTAAACTGCCTTGATGCATGCAACTGAAAATGATCTTGTTGATAGTTATCCGTTTCATTATCATAATAAGCTATTTCTCCTTCAGGATTCACATATTCTCCTCCCGGATTGTAAGTGCGGTTAGTCTCAAGCGAATCTGAGGGCACACCATACCAGGCCTGATATGTTTTTTCATTACCGGCAAAATGCACCAATCTGACAAGGCTGTTTTCTCCATGATAAGCACCTGATACATAATAAGACCATAAGTCTGAACTAGCTCTGTCAATATACCCATCAGAATTTATAAAAGATAATCTGCCATCAAAAGACCACCTGTCATTAATAAGACCTGAACCGATTTTTAGACTATGGCGCCATGTATTAAAACTACCAAAACCATTATCCAGCTCTGCATAAAAATCTTTGTTTAACGTATTTGTCTGCAGGTTAATAGTTGCTCCAAAAGCACCGGCACCATGAGAAGAAGTTCCAACACCTCTTTGAATTTGAATATTCTCTGTTGAAGCAGCAATATCAGGCATATTAACCCAAAAAACACCGTGAGACTCAGAGTCATTCACCGGAATACCATTTATAGTTACATTAATTCTAGTTATGTCACTGCCCCGAATAGTCAGCCCGGTATATCCAACACCGGCACCTGCATCAGAATTAACAACTACTGAGGGAGTCTGATCCAGTAAAAAAGGTAAATCAACACCTATATTCTTTCGGTCAATTTCTTCCCTTTCCATATTTGTAAACGTTGCCGGAGTTTCAGAACCGGCTCGGATTGCGCTCACCAGTACTTCGTCAGCCATATGGCTTACTCTTTCCATTAAAAAATTTAGTTCTACATCATTTAAAACTTCAATTTCTCTCACCAGAGTTTCAAAACCTACATAAGTAATTCTTAAGGTATACTTACCCTCCGGAAGATTTTTAAAAGCAAAAATACCATCTCGATTCGTTGCTACAGCAAGATTTCTGGGACCTTGAAGCTGAACATTTGCCCCCGGAAGTGGCTCTTCCTTTTCAGGCTCCATGATTTTTCCCCGTAACTCATTGGCAGTCAACTGAAAACTGGAGCAAATCATTAGGAAAATTAATAAAAAAACTGTTCCTTTTTTCATAATAAAAATTTTAATTTAAATAAACTTACCGTCGGGGCTGACAGTAAAACAATTCCCTACGCCGGCATTACCCGAATCAGGTTTAAGGGTATAATCTCAGCGCTGCAAATAAGCAGGCACCCCTATGAGATATCAAAAATTAAAAGGCAGATATTATAACTGAGTTAGATGTTCTTAAATCCCTACGCCGGCATTACCCGAATCAGGTTTAAGGGTATAATCTCAGTCCGCACGGACACCCCTTTTAAGTTTTTGCAAAGTTATAAACATTCGTAACTTAAAGAAAGTTTAGCCCTCTTTTTAAAAAAATTACTTAAAAAACCACCTTACAAACTGAATCTGAAAGGCAAATTTACTATATTAGCAATTAACAAAAAATTGAGATATGCTTTTAAAAAATTTATTATTTATCATTGCTGTTTTTGGAATAGTATTTTTAACCGCTTGTAGCGAAAATGGTCAGCAAGCAGAAGACAGGGATAGGCAACAACCTGCTGAAACTGATCAAACCCTTACTGAAACAGAACCCCAAACTGAAGTTACTGAAGAGGAAATGGATCCTTTTGAAGAAGAAAGAGCTGAGATTATTGAAGAAATCAGAGAAGAGTATATTGCTCTGGAAGAACGTATTGAATCAGCAGAAGAACTATTGGCGGCTTTAGATGAGACCGTGCAAGAAACATATTCAGCAAATATAACCTGGTTGCAAACTACAATGAGATACATAAGTGACAGAAAAAGTACTTTGCAAACTGCAACTGAAGATGGTTTTGAAAACATAAAAGCAGATATAGATGAACAAATGTATCAAGTTGAAGAATACTTGGGTCAACTTGAGGATGCTTTAGACCAACAGATTTAGGCAATTAATATAACAATTCATGAAAAAATCTTTTTTAACACAGACATTTTTTCTGTGTTTAACCTTTATTTACTTTCAAGGAAATGCTCAATGCCCTGACGGGCGGTTCTATGACAAGATTTTTGATTTGAAAAGCAGTTTTCCATCTGAAATTACATATGGTCAAAACGTTGATTATCAGGGAAGTAGTCAGAATTTAAGAATGAGAGTTTTCGAACCTGATAATGATCCGGCTGTAAGCCGACCTTTAATCATACTGGCACATGGAGGAAGTTTTTTAACCGGAGCTAAAGAAAGTCCTGACATTTTAACCCTTTGTTCTGAATTTGCTCAAAGAGGTTATGTGACGGCAACTATTTCTTATCGCTTAGGTGCAGAAGAAGTTGACTCCTCTAACATGATGGCAGCAGTAATACGTGGAGTTCATGATGCAAGAGCTGCTGTCCGATACTTTTATAAAGATGCCCGCACAATTAATGAATTTAGAATTGATACTAATCAAATTTTTATGGGTGGTGTGTCTGCCGGTGCATTCATTGGCTTACATCTTGGCTATATGACTGACACTTCAATTATAGATGGGTTTATTATGGACGTTATAAATGATTTAGGTGGAATTGAAGGAAATAGCGGAAATGAAGGATATTCTTCAAATATAAAGGGAGTAATCAATTTATGCGGTGCAATAGGTGACACTAGTTGGATAAAGGCTGACGGCCCAATTTGCGTGAGTATGCATGGAACTGAAGACGGTACAGTCCCATATGGAACTGATATGATTAGAGTTTCAGGAAATGACATATTAGTTGTAGATGGTAGTCACAGCATACAACAAAAATTTAATGAATTAGGAATTGCAAGTGAATTTTATACTTTTAATGGGGCAGATCATGTACCTTTTGTAAACCCCTTACCTCCCCCATTAAGCGATGGTCCACTATATATGGATACAACTATAAAATTTATCAGGGACTTCCTTGTGGTGCATACCGATTGCCCGGAAGTATTAAGTAATATAACTGAAAATAAAAGGTTCCCTGAAATTTCAATTTATCCTAATCCCGTGAATTCTATACTTAATATTGAAGGAAGTTCAGATGCTCCATATACTCTTTTATTACACGATTTAATGGGAAGAGTTGTATTTTCAGAGGAAAATATTTCCCTTTCTTATCACTTAGATGTGAGTGAATTTAAACCGGGTTATTACCTTTTAAGCCTGAAGAATAAAGAAAATTCACAATTTTCAATAAAAGAAAGAGTTTTTATAACACACTAAAAAATATAAATTATGGATAAGAAAAAAGTAGCTGTATTATTATCGGGTTGTGGTGTTTATGATGGTTCTGAAATACATGAATCTGTATTAACACTCCTGGCTCTTGAAGAAAGAAATATTGATTACCTATGTATTGCACCGGATACAGATCAGCACCATGTGATTAATCATCTTAATGGTGACGAAATGAAAGAAAGTAGAAATGTGTTGATTGAATCGGCAAGAATTGCCCGGGGGGATATAAAATCTGTCACTGATGTTTCATCAGCTGATTTTGATGCTATCGTGCTTCCAGGCGGATTTGGAACAGCAAAAAATATTACAAAATGGGCATTTTCAGGCCCCGATGGAGATATTAACAAAGATGTTAAAAGCCTAATCAATAATTTTATTTCTGAACAAAAACCTGTAGTAGCACTTTGTATGTCACCAACTACCGTGGCTAAAGCACTGGAAGGAAGTGATAAACATGCTGAATTAACGGTAGGTACAACTTCAGCAAACTCACCATACGAAATAGAAGCTATAAGTCAGGGTATGGAAAAAACCGGGGCTAAATCAGTTTATAAAACTGTTGATGAAATTGCTTTTGACCAAAAAAATAAGATTATTACTACACCATGCTATATGATGGAAGCAAATATTCTTGAAATCAATACCGGAATTAAAAAAGCCATTGACAAATTAGTAGAAATTCTGTAAAAAGAATTTTTTGACAGAACTTAAAAGACCGGAAATATTTTCCGGTCTTTTTTTATAAATTATAAATCGATGAAAACTTCTCTTTTGCATATTGCATAAAATAATCAAAATCAAGTGGTTTTCCCGTTATTCGCTCACATAATTCATCTGCCTGATAGCGCTGTCCATGACGATGCACATTTTTATTTAACCATTCCAGTAAGGGAATTAAATTACCTGTTTTAATATTTTTATCAAATTCCGGTAATTCCTCTTTAGCATGAGCATAAAATTGTGCTGCAAAAAAACTACCTAAACTGTAAGTGGGAAAATAACCAAAACTACCATGCGACCAGTGAATATCCTGCAATACGCCTTCATTATCATTTTTTATATCGATATTCAGGTATTGTTTATACATTTCATTCCAAACTTCAGATAAATCTTTTGAGTCTAATTCTCCGTGAATCAATTTCTTTTCAATCTCATAGCGTATCATTATATGAAGATGATAGGTCAATTCGTCAGCCTCTGTCCTGATGGGCGAAGGTTCAACCCTGTTAATCGCTTTATAAAAATCATCCTGACTGACACCTCCAAAACTATCCTTAAATAGACTTTGTAGTTTCGGGTAATTATGACTCCAAAATTCTGAACTTCTTCCTAAATTATTTTCATACAATCTGGATTGAGACTCATGGATTCCAAGTGAAACGGACTTACCCATTGGTAATCCGAAGAATTCTTCTCTAAGACCTTGTTCATAAAGCCCGTGCCCACATTCATGAAGACAGCTCCAAAGCATAAAGTAAAAATTTGTTTCATCTACTCTTGTTGTTATTCTTACATCAGAAGGATTCATAGAGCTTGAAAAAGGATGAACAGACAAGTCCTGTCTTCCCTTGTCAAAATTAAATCCACATTGCTTAATCAATTCCAAACCGAAATCCCATTGCTTTTGAAATGGAAAATTGCCATACATAAATGCATTTTCAGGTTTAGGTTTGTTTGCAATTTCTTTTAGAAAAGGATTTAATTTGTTTTTTACATCTGTAAAAACAACGTCGAGCTTTGCGGTTGTCATTCCCTCTTCATATTCATTCAACAAAGCATCATAAGGTTTATCAGCATATCCCAATATTTCTGTTTCCTCCCTGCGTAAATCTAAAATTGATTTTAAAGAATTCGAAAATAATTGATACTTTTTCTCAGATCGTGCTTCTATCCACGCCCGGTAAGCCTCACTTACCAATTTACTCTCCCGAACTACAAAATCCTTCGTATACTTCTTTGTTTTATTAAAGTTCTGAAAGCTTTTTTCAACATTAAACTTTTGTTCAGGTTTCAATTCCGCTCGTGATTCATATAAGCTCTTTAATAAATCCCCATATCTATCTGCCGTTTTCCAGTCATATTTTAAGCCGGACAGCATCCCCAATTGATTAGCTCTAAAAGTTGCACCATCTTTTGGCATGTGAGTTTCCTGGTCCCAACGCAACAATGAAATGGATGAATCTAATTCCTGTATTTTTAGTGCATGTTCACAATATTCCTTATAATATTTATCTACTTTTGACATCTGTATTTTTTAAGAAGTTTTTAGAATTTTAAAAAAGTGAAATATAGCATTTTTCAAGCTATTCTACTTAAGATTTACAGCTTTATATACAAAAAAGTTTATTTATGGATTATTTAAATCGGGATGATGCTTTTTTTATGAATGAAGCATTGAAACAAGCTTTTATAGCCGAAAGCGAAGATGAGGTACCGGTGGGTGCGGTAATAGTGCATGGGAATAAGATTATTGCCAAAGCCTACAATCAGGTAGAAAGATTAAAAGATGTCACAGCACATGCTGAGATGCTTGCTATTACAGCTGCCTCTAATTTTCTTGGTAGTAAATATTTAACGGATTGCAAAATGTATGTTACACTTGAACCATGTTTAATGTGTGCAACTGCTATCTTCTGGTCTAAATTAGAACAAACCATATATGGAGCAGCAGATAACAAAAAAGGATTTTCTACCGTGAGCACTAATTTTCAAGAAAATGAAAAGATAAAATTTTTAGAAAATAATGCTTGTGCAGAAATACTTAAAGACTTTTTCAAAAAGAAGAGAAATATCTAAAAATAACTAAACTATTTTCTACATTAATTGGTTACTTTATTGAACATTATATTTTTAACATAAAACAATTATACTATGGCTTTTACATTACCAAATTTACCCTATGATTTTGGCGCATTAGAACCTCATATTGACAAAGCAACCATGGAAATTCATCATGGAAAACATCATGCTGCCTATGTCAGTAAATTAAATGATGCAATTAAAGGTACTGAATTAGAAAATCAAGATATCGAAGAAATTCTTAAAAACATTTCTAAGCACAGTGCTGCAGTGAGAAATAATGGTGGAGGGCACTACAACCACGACCTTTTTTGGAAAATTCTTAGTCCGGATGGTGGAAGTCCTACAGGAAGATTAAAAGATGAAATAAACAGTTCTTTTGGTTCATTTGATAAAATGAAAGAAGAATTTAACAATGCAGCAGCCACTCGCTTTGGTTCTGGTTGGGCATGGCTGGTTGTAAGCAACGGCAAGCTAAAAATAGGTTCTACCCCTAATCAGGATAATCCATTAATGGATATATCTGAAATTAAAGGTACTCCAATCCTGGGACTTGATGTTTGGGAGCATGCTTACTACTTAAACTATCAAAATAAAAGACCTGATTACATTTCTGCATTTTGGAATATTGTAAATTGGGATGAAGTAAATAAGCGATTTGAAAATGCTTAATACTTTTATGAACATTTAAAGGAAATGAAGTAATAATCTTCATTTTAAGTTAGTTAAATTTATGCCCGGTAATTAAAATTATCGGGCATTTTTACGATTAGTTTTTTCTAATTTGCAGTATGAATATTGAAAAGTTTAAAAAAATAGCCGGAAACATACCGGAAGATCCTGGAGTTTATAAATTTCTGGATAAAGAGAATAAAATTCTCTATATAGGCAAAGCTAAAAATCTCAATAAAAGAGTTAGTTCATACTTTTTAGATTCTAAAATGCATAGTGCCAGAATTAAACTGCTAATCAAAAAAACGGTTGACATAGATATTGTAGTTGTAGAAACTGAGCAGGATGCTCTTTTACTGGAAAATAGCCTTATCAAAACACTACAACCTAAGTTCAACATACAGTTGAAAGACGACAAGACATATCCGTATATCTGTATAAAAAAAGAAAGATTTCCCAGAATCTTTTTAACCAGAAATAAAATAAATGACGGCTCTATCTATCTCGGGCCCTACTCTTCTGTGAACAGAGTGAAATCACTTCTACAATTAATCAGGCAATTATTCCCAATAAGAACTTGTAACTACAATCTTAGCGAAGAAAATATTAAAAATAAAAAATTCAAAGTCTGTCTTGAATATCATATAGAGAATTGTCTGGGTCCATGTGAAGGTTTACAAAATGAAACAGATTACAATCTGGGTATACAAAATGCTTTAACCATTCTCAAAGGGGAAATTAATCCGGTATTAAATAAACTAGATGAGGAAATGAAAGAATACGCTGTTAATTATGAATTCGAAAAAGCAGAAAAAAACAGGTTAAGAATTGAAAAGCTAAAATCATATCAGGCAAAATCAACTATTGTAAGTCCTAAAATAGATAATCTGGATGTATTCTCATTTGTAATGCATGAAAAAAATATGTTTATTCACTACATGCAAGTCAAAAAAGGAAGTATAGTTTCCAATAAAACAATTGAGTTAAAACAAAGTCTTGAAGAGGATAAACAAGAATTGCTAAATTTTGCAGTGAATTATATTTTATCGGAAAAGAAAAACCCTACAAAAGAAATCATAGTTCCTTTAGCCGTCAAAACTATAGATGAAAATATAAAAATTACTATACCAAAAATCGGAGATAAAAAAAATCTTTTAGAGTTAGCATATAAAAATGCTTTGTTTGCAAAAAATGAAAGAATTCTCAGAAAGAATAATCTAAAAATTGGTAAAGTAAGAGACCTTGAAAAGTTAGAGAAAATAAAAAAAGATTTATTGATGACTAAGATTCCATATAAAATGGAATGTATAGATATCTCTACTTTTCAGGGAAAACAAACCGTTGGTTCAGTAGTAGTTTTTGAAAATGGCAAGCCCTGTAAATCTGAATACAGAAAGTTTACCATTAAATCTTTTGAAGGTTCTAATGATTTTAAAGGCATTTACGAGGTCGTTAAGAGAAGATATAGTCGTTTGGTAGAAGAAGACAAGGAGTTGCCTCAATTGCTTATTATAGATGGCGGAAAAGGTCAGTTAAGGTTTGCATTAGATGCATTGACAGAGATAGGGATAACTGAAAAAATTCATCTTATTTCTATTGCAAAAAAATTAGAAGAAATTTACTTTCCCGGAGATCAGTATCCATTGCATATAGATAAGAAATCTGAGACATTGAAAATCATTCAACAACTGAGAAACGAAGCACATAGATTTGCGATTACATTTCACAGAGAAAAGAGAAATAAAGTTACGCTCAATAATGAGTTAGAATCAATAAAAGGTATTGGACCTTCTACTACGATTAAGCTAATCAAGCACTACAAGTCTGTAAAAAAAATGAGGCAAGCTTCAATTGAAGAACTTGCCTCATTAATAGGTTTAGATAAAGCTAAAACTATCTATTCTTTTCTTAATAACTCCAAAGATCCTGTTCAAAGTTGAAAATCTTTTCTTTAATACGATCAGATTCTAAAATAGCATCTACGCCGGTAGCATAGTCAACCACTCGTCTGTCGTGAACATTCACTTCTTTAATAATAAAGCTATCAAAATATCTCATTTCAAATATATCTTCAAATGAAAGTCTAACAGCATAGTTTCCTTCATTAAAAGCGTCATATTTTGCTAAAACATCTCTTGCATCCGGATAATATACCCAAAACATAACTTCATCACCTCTGATATTACCTTGTTCATCCACATTTTGAATAATTGGAGCAATTCCAATAATTCTTACTATCATCGTAGAAGTTTGTTTATCAAATATCCAGTCTTCCTTCAAACGAATTTTAATAACTGATTCGGGGTTAAACTCATTTACAACTACTTCCTGCGTTTCTTCCAGTGTAACCGGATCTACTACCCAAATTGTATCTGTACCTGCACCAATATCCTGTACTTCCTGAGATGTCATAACATCAGTGAAACGGTCATCCATTGCACTATAAGCAGTTATCTCATTTTCAATAATGTGATCTCTAAGAATATCTACAAAGTATTGATTTGGATAACGAAAATACAAGTTCATTTTTTGACGAGTATCTATTTCTCTCCAAACTCTGTGTTGCCAAAAAACATCAGCTTCTCTAAGATGCGGATAAGCAATTGGAACACGCTCTTGTTGAAGATTTCTGTCATAGGCACCATCTCTTGGAGATGTTTCCATTTGCTGTGCATTTAAATCATTATTTATGATAAAAAGCATTGCAAATACAGTACAGGTTAAAATCGTTTTCTTTAGCATAATCTAATTTTTATTAAATAAGTCTGAATGTAATACCAGGTAACCTTACGGTATTTCCATCTGGACCTCTGGCACGAATATTATCAAAGTAGAACATATCACCGGGACGTGCTCTTTCCATAAATCCTAACATCCTTTGATTAAATTGAGGACCGTTCGCTCTTTCAGTTATAACATCCTGACGAGCTGCTGCATAAATCATTTCAAATCCAACAATCTCGAAACGAACATCAAATTCGAAACTCTCAAGTTCTGCAATTATACCTCTTTGAGCTCTGAATCGAGCTGCCGGCATATTACCACCGGCTTCTCCGGCTATTTTTGCCTGAGGTGTTGGTATTCTTCTTACACGGAATTCCTGAGAACCCATAGTTTGCGTTGAACCATCATCCATTTCAGCTGATACATTCACTGTGGCAGTTCCCGGAGTGTTAACTCTCGCTCTGAAATCGCCATCACTGCCTGCAAGTGTTCCTTGAGATATAGATGCTCTTACTCTATCAGATGGGAAACCAACTACTGAAATAGCTAATGGGTTTTCAACACCAATGTACATAACGTTCATCTTAGTTGGTGATACTACAACACCTCCTTCAGCAACCTGATACTGCCCTTCAAAAGGGAAATAAAGATAGCCTGTGCCGCCCGGTTGTTGTACTCTAACTGCTCCGCTATATTGCTGTACACCTACTCTTTGCGCAGGTACATTAAGCTTACCCATTCCTGCAACAACAGGCAAGGTATCATAACTCCCTTTTATAGGGTTCTGAGTTGTTTCCAAAAAGTTGCCGAAAGTATCTCTTTCCACTATGTCCATATCCAATTCTCCGATATAAACTGTAGGATCCTGAGTCTCACTGGTTGCAGAAACAAAAATATCTGCGGAATATTGACTTCCTGCCAGTACATAACTGGAAGGTGCAATAATTTTTGCTGATAATCTGTCAAAGCGGAAAGTTGAAGCACCAATTTGACTTATTAAATTCTCAAGTAATAATGACTCGGTTTGCTTAGCATCACTTTGAAACTTCGTTAAAATTGTAACTGCCGCTATAACCGGCACCTTTCTAAAGTTGTAAGTTACCCAGTCAGGTTGATCAGTTTCATCCGGATTAAATTCAGTGTTTAATGGTATTTGAGTTTGAAGTATCTGACGATCCTCATCAGAGAAAACAAGAGCCAGATAGTCCTGGATAATCTCTTCAATACGATCTTTTACTTCAAACCCTCTTCGTTGATTCACCATCACCCTTGTGGGTGCATCAACGTGACCAATATTACGAATTTCACCAGCGTCATTAACTCCACCGGAAGCTTCTATCACTTCTTCTTTAACGGCTTCAATGTAATCATAAAATTCTCTTGTAATTTGCTGAGCTTGTTGTGCACGTTCAAAATATTCTCGTGCTCTTTCAGGGTCAGAAGCCATTTGCTGAGCAAATGCATCCATTATAGCATCATTTTTGGTATCTAATGCTGTATTGGTATTTCTGATTCCTTCATGAACGAGTTTGAATGCATTCAAAACTTCAGCAGATACGTTAAGGGCAAGCAGTGCAGTTAATACCAGATACATCATGGTAATCATCTGCTGCCGGGGTTCCTTAGGTATTGACATAATTTATTTTGCTTTTGGGTTGTTCAATATTTTTTTAAAATTCCTACTTAGTTTGTTCCACCTGGTCTGCCCATAGTCATTGCTCCAAGCATATTACCATATACCTGATTCAAACTGGAAAGATTTTTAGATAGATTTTGCATTTCGGTTTTGTACGTTTTAGTATCTTCTACTGATTCATTCAAATTAGAAAGAGCTGAAGATAAACTTGTAGAGAAATCTTTCATTGTCTTCAAGTGATTACCGGTATCTTGTAATTCCATTTCGTACATAGCATTTAATGCCGAAAGATTTTTAGATACTTTTCCAACTTCTTCCTGATATGATTTTGTCTCAGTCGTCATGCTTGCTAATCCTGATACTGCTTCTGTTGCATTCATGTAAGCATTCTTCATTTCTGTAAGAGCTTTTGAAGCTTGTCTTGCATTTTCAGAATATTCCTGAGTTGCAACACCAGCATCTCCTATATCATTCAACTTTTCAATATTATTACCTAGCTTACCTAAGTTAGCTCCTAATCTTTCAAGTAATTCTGATTCAATTTTAGCTTTTTCAAGCACTGTATCCAACTCTTCAGTTATAGATTTAGATTTAAAAGATTTAGCTTCTGCATGTCCGCCTTTTTTAGCTTCCTCTTCTTCAGGAGATACATCCAAGTCCGGATATAACTTTTCCCAATAATAATCCTTGTGAGGAGGAAGTAAGCCCTGTAGTGCAAAAATGAAAGCTTCTACACTCAATCCTGCGATCAACATCGCACTAGCAAAAGGCCATGACTCAAGTTTAAAAAGTGCTCCCATCATAACGACGGCGGCGCCTAAACCGATAATCATGTTTTTTACACGTTTTCCCTTAGATGTTTCAAAAAAAATGGTTAATTGTCTCATTGCTTCAATAATGGTTTTGAGTAAACAAAATTATTTAATAAAAATAATACGTTAAATTGGTTTTAAAATTGATTATAAATAAAGCGGTTGTGTCGATATTTTCAAATAACGATATAAACCGTGTTTTTATTTTTTTCTACTTAATGATATAGGCTTAAAAAACTATTACTCTCCGTTTAATCATTAATAGATCTTCCAAGGAAAGTCAGTACATTTCTAAATCCTACATAAGATTTAGCAGTATCCTGATATTCATAAGAACGGGTTCCTGTTTGTAAGAAATATCCGATATCTTTCCATGAACCGCCTCTGATAACTTTTCTTTTCAAAGATTCCGGATCATCTTCTTTTGCATCATAGCGAATATCAGGATTCATATCGTGTATAAAGGAGTAAGATCCTTCATGAAATGCGGTAGATGTCCATTCAGCAACATTACCTGCCATATTGTATAGTCCGTAATCATTTGGCCAGTATGCATCAGCTCTTACAGTGTAAAATCCACCGTCTTCAGCATAATTACCTCTTCCCGGCTTAAAGTTTGCGAGTATACAACCTTTGGCATTTCTCAGGTAAGGACCGCCCCATGGATAAGGAGCTAATTCTTTACCGCCTCTTGCAGCATATTCCCACTCATGTTCAGTTGGCAATCTGAAAGGGTCATTGATAGCTTCGCCTCTGGCTGAGCGATAATCTACCCATATCTTTGTTCTCCAGGCACTAAATGCCTCTGCTTGCACCCAATTTACACCAACAACCGGATAGTCATCAAATGCAGGGTGCCAAAAATAGTTTCTTGTCATAGGTTCATTATATGAATAAGCAAAATCGCGTATCCATACCAATGTATCCGGATAAATTGCCGTTTCTTTTCTTACAACCAACTCTGAGCGTGGAACACCTCTTTCTCTGGCTGCTCTTTGCCAATCTACCCAATTGTATTCAAATATTAAATTTGTTACATCCATTTCTCTCAATCCCCAGAATTGTTCTTCTTCAGGAACAAATAAATCTTCCAACACCATCATATTCTCTTCATCATTCCAGTCCATTCTTCTCATGGCATCCCAATTTATTCGCTCGTCATCTGTTCCTTCTTCTATCAAATAATCACCGCCTAATCTCTTAGCAGCAATAGAGTCACGAACCCAATGAACAAATTGTCTGTATTCATTGTTTGTTATCTCTGTATCATCCATGAAGAATCCATGAATAGAAACTTGCTTGTGTCTTTGAATTAACGCATGATTCACATCCTGATCACTTGGTCCGATGTGTAAAGCTCCGGAAGGGATATATACCATACCGTAAGGGATGATATTATTCCAAGTTGGCCTTTCTTGTACACCAACTAATTGCCCACGGTTTCCACCTGAACAAGCAACCATTCCAACAGCTATAAATAGCAAGAATAACTTAAACAATCTAATCTTCATAATACTTCAGTTTTTCCTTAATAATACTTCTTCAAAATTTAAAAGAAGCGTAAAAATAGTTTTAATGTTTCAAAAATCAAAAAATCAACTGTAAATTTTGAATAAAGTTAGGAATATTTTCTCAGAAACAAAATTTGATAGTGATTTTTATAAAAACCTTGGGTTATAAATTATCTTCCCATCACCATCACCTGCTCTTAAATTTATCCGGTAATTCAATCCCACTTCATGAGAGCCAATGGTTTCTCTGGCAACATCAGACAATGGGTAATCAAAACTATAAGTCAAATTTAAATTTCTTGAAAGACTTAGTCCGGCTATTACCGCTAAAGCATCAAAACTACTGTCGTCATATCCTCTATACGTAAGTCCCGTCCAAAAGTTACCATTAAAATTAACTAATAAATTAAAATCTGCCTGGCTTTTTACTAAATCTGACTTAAATAAAACGGAAGGCTGTATTAAGATATTGTTAATCTCGATATTCCCGCCTGCCAATGCATAGTAATTTCTGCTTAGGCTAAAGTTTTGACCGTCAAATTCGTTATGCAAATTTATATCTAAGCCGCTTATATGAGTTGCTGATATGCCTCCAAAAAAACGGCGACTTGTATAAAAGGTTCCTAAATGAAAGTCAGGAGCTATTCCGCTTACATTTCCTTGTGGTAAAATATTGTCATTGTGTTGAATACTGCTACCTTCATAATTTCCCTGAGGCGTAATTAAATCACCTCCGCTTAATCGCAATTGATATAGTCCGGCTGAAGCACCTATATATAATGTACCATTTCCTACTCTAATTCCATAGTTATAGGCTAACATTAAATTAGATGTTCCCATCGCTCCCGCCATATCATTTTGAAAAGTGAGACCGATACCTCCGCCCAATACCTCAAGAGGACTATTGACAGAAAAAGCCTGAGTTGAAGGTGCTCCTTCCAATCCTACCCATTGACTTCTGTGAAGTAGATTTATATCCACTACATTTTCCAGACCAATTGCCGCCGGGTTAAATACAGACTTAACACTATTATACTGTGTTATCTGAGGATCTAATTGTGCATACATCACATTAGATATCGTTAAAAAGAACAGAACACTTAAAATTAATTTGTTCATATAATCACTGTCTGATTCAAAGTTTACTCTAAAATAGGAAAACTTTTAGATAAACGAGTAGCTTTTTAAATTATTTGATTTGATTATTATATAATGTATCTTCTAATAATTTTATAAACTCAGTTTCATTTTCTAAAGGCAAGCCGCAAACACCGGATTTACATAGATAGTAATTTTTCTGAGACTCTTTGTCATGCCTGCCTTCCAGCAATGGGATATCTTTACCTTTTAGCTTTTCATTATTCAATAAGGCTATTTTACCCGGATGATAAAATTTTTCAATTTTTCTAAGTGTTTTATTTTCCGGAACAACTATTTGACTTAACCCTTTTAAATAAAGTAAATAAACAGAGGCCCCTTTACTTAAGGCTGTAGTATAACTTATAATAGGGTTTTTCATTTTTTCTATCATTTTCATTGCCCTTTTGTTATAATTATAGTGATCGTCTAACATACTTAATTTAAAAAAACATTCTATTAATATGCTATTGGAAGCAGGAATGGCATTATCGAATATCTCTACTTTATCATACCCTGTGTTTTGATTTATGCTTGCGTAAAAAAACAATTCTTCTTTTTCATCTGAAAATTCTTTTACAATTATCTGTGCAATACTCTTTGCTTGTTCAATATAGATGTAATCCTGAGTTATATTCCATAGTTTTAGCGCTGCATCCAGTAAATAAGCATGGTCATCTAAAAAGCCAATTGAAGATTTTTTCTTTTTGTCAATCAACCTCAACATCATAGATGTCCGTTCATCTTTTCCATGTTTACAGATTATCTCAAACAATTCTACAGCTTTCATTTTTATTGACTCAATTTGAGTTGCTTCATAAGCATTAACTAAAGCAGATACAGCAAGGGCATTCCAGGAAACAATTATCTTGGTATCTATAGAAGGCTTAATTCTTTTTAAGCGGGCATCCAATAATTTCTTATGACCACTTTCCAGTAATTCATAGAAATCTTTTACTTTCAAACCAAAGTGTGATGATACATCATCCTTTCTCACTTCTGCATGTAGTATATTTTTACCTTCCCAATTACCGGAAGGTGTCATTTGATAATACTCGGCAAACAATTTCAATTCCTTACCAAGTATATCTTGCAACTCAGACCAATGCCATGTGTAATATTTGCCTTCTTCTCCTTCGCTATCTGCATCAATACTTGCATAAAAGCAGCCTTCATCATTGGTGAGCTTATTATTTAAAAATCCTATAGTCTTTAAAAGATAGTCTTTATAGTAAGGATCTCCTGTGATTTTGTATACAGAAGAAAGTAAATCAATCAGCAAAACATTATCATAAAGCATTTTTTCAAAGTGAGGGATTTTCCAATTTTCATCAACCGTATATCGGGCTATACCTCCTTCAAGTTGATCATAAATGCCGGCACTTAACATTTTGTCTAAGGTGAACTTCAGTTTATTTAAAAATTCTTTTTTACCTGAAGTGTAATAAAGGTTGAGTAGCAATTCTAGTGAAGAAAACTGCGGAAATTTCGGAGCTTGACCAAAACCACCATTTTCATTATCAAAATTTGAAATTAAATTAACTTGTAGCTTTTCAAAGATTTCGTCAAAAGTCATAAAGCTTTCCTCTGTGGACATCAATAGTTTTTCATCAATTTTCAAAATGTGTCCTTTTATTTTCTCAGACTGCTCTTCAAGCACATTTCTCTTTTGCTGAAAAGATTTTACTATTCCATTCAACAGCTGCATCCAGGAAGGCCTTCCTCCCATTTCAACCGGCGGATAATATGTTCCTGCCAAAAAAGGTCTTCCATCAGGCAGTAAAAAAGCATTCAGTGGCCAACCACCTTGTCCGGATATTATCTGTACAACATCCATTAGATACATATCGATATCAGGCCGTTCTTCTCTGTCTACTTTGATATTTACAAAATGTTCGTTCATGAAACGCGCAACTTTCGGATCTTCAAAGCTTTCCCTTTCCATTACATGACACCAGTGACAAGCGGCATAACCTATGCTGACTAAAATTAGTTTGTCTTGCTTTTTTGCCATCTCCAAAACTTCTTCAGACCAGGGGTGCCAATCAACAGGATTATATGCATGTTGCAATAAGTATGGACTAGTTTCATTTATCAATTTGTTGGGAGTGCCATTTTGTTTTTCCATAATTTCTGAATTTAACTTTAGTTGCAGAATATACTATATAATATGTAGGTAACTCTATAAATTAAAGTAAAGTTTACATTTTATTAAAAGAGTATTTCCGTTTTGAAATAAAAAAAACTATTATGACAGAAATAAAAAAATAACTACTTTTTTATAAGTTTTATTAGAGGTCTTTTTTTAGATTTGCCGATTAAAGCACATACTGCAAAAATATGGACGATTTATTAGACCATTATAAGAAAAAGCAACCACATATAGTTTTTGAATGGAAAGACACCGAAACTGATGCTACCGGTTGGATAGTGATAAATTCATTGAGAAATGGTGCTTGTGGTGGTGGAACCAGAATGCGAAAAGGTTTAAACAGATTAGAGGTTGAGTATCTTGCCAAAGTGATGGAAATCAAATTTACTGTTTCCGGTCCATCAATAGGAGGTGCAAAATCTGGTATAAACTTTGACCCGTCACACCCTGATAGAAAAGGGGTTTTAAATCGCTGGTTCCAGGCTGTAATCCCAATTTTAAAGAATTACTATGGCACAGGCGGTGACTTAAATGTAGATGAACTAAAAGATGTGATTCCAATCACAGAATCCTATGGCTTATGGCACCCTCAAGAAGGAGTCGTAAATGGTCATTTAAAATCTAAAGAAAAAGATAAAATAAAAATAATTGGACAGTTACGTCAGGGCGTTTCCAAAATCATTGAGGACAAATCATATTCTCCTTCCATTTCTCAAAAATGGACTATAGCTGATATGATAACCGGATTTGGTGTTGCCGCTTCATTGGAGGAATTTTATTCTATTTATAAAAATCAAAGTCTAAAAAATCAAAAAGTTTTGATCCAGGGATGGGGAAATGTTGCTGCTGCTGCCGGTTTTTATTTAGCCAAAAAAGGAGCATTAATTTGTGGAATTCTTGATAAAGAGTTAGGCTTGATTGATGAATCAGGATTGTCAGTAGAAAAAGTAACAGAACTTTTTAATAACAGAAACGGAAATCAATTAGCTGACCCAGAAGCTTCTTCTAATACTGAAATTGATAAAAAATTCTGGGATATTCCTGCTGATATATTTTTACCTTGTGCAGCCTCCAGACTTATAAATAAAGGTCATCTCGAAAGACTTTTAAAATCAGGTGTACACACTATTTCCAGCGGGGCAAATGTGCCTTTTGATGATGAAGATCCTTTTTACGGTCCAACAACAGCTTTTGCTGATGAAAACTTCAGCCTGATTCCTGATTTTATTGCAAACTGTGGTATGGCAAGGACCTTTGCATATCTTATGGAAAACGATATAGAAATTTCTGATAAAAACATCTTTAATGATGTTCAAAATACAATCAAGCAGAGTTTAGAAGAATGTAAAACTAAATCTGATAAGCTTCGTATGATAAGTCAAAACGGTTTACAAATAGCTTTACAAAAATTAATGTAACTAACACTTTATTAATGGAGGTTCCCCAATGTAATCTGCCGAAAAAGAAAAAAAAATCTCTACTGAAAATTGTAATGATTTTTTTTATTTCTTTATTTATAACTTGTGCCCCTGCTATTTTGTTGGGAAATGAAGTTAATGAAGATGACTATAATCTTTTAGAAACTGTAGTAAGCGAGCAGGAAGATGATGAATATAGCTCTCCGGCAATCTGGTCAGTAATTCCATTTGTTGTTTTACTATTGATGATAGCTACCGGCCCCTTGTTTTATGCGAGATTTTGGCATAACTATTTCCCTCATGTTGCTTCCGGTTTAGGAGCTGTAACCATGGTTTACTATCTGTTTTTTTTAAATGAATATCACTATCCCTTACATTCTGCTGCTGAATATTTTTCATTTATATCTTTATTAACAGCTCTTTTTGTGGCTTCGGGTGGTATTTTAATAAAAGTAAATAAAGCCGGGACTCCTTTTGT
>REEL01000069.1 GCA_007695095.1 Chitinophagaceae bacterium
TCTCCTGAATAGAAAGAGCTAAAATGGAAAAATTATGATTGCAAATGGAAAATGTAAAATGTGGTGGGAGCTCCCTGACTTTGGTTGTCACTCTGAGTGGCAGCGAAGAGTCTCCGTATTAATCTAGAGACCGCATTCGCTCCGCGTCTCGCGAGCGTAAGTGTAGAACAGCCTCCGGCCGGAATTCAATGTTCTAAGGCTATTTCTTAAGTTAGATTTTACATAATTTCAAGTCCGCTGACTTCGACTCCGCTCAACAACCTATCTACCAATCAATCAACTGTTTCAATGGAAATCCGGAAATCCTTCCTAAGGTGAGCATAACAAACAGTAGTGAGGACTGTAATTTTCCTAATTTCAATTTTTCAATAGTCCTAAATCGAAAATGCCTCTTTAATCTTATCTACATAGTTTAGTTTCTCCCAGGTAAAGAGTTCTACTTCTTTTTCAAGCTTGGCACCATCATGTGTATAAAAAACTTTTTTAACTGTTCGGGGTTCTCTACCCATATGCCCATAAGCTGCTGTTTCAGAATAGATAGGGTTTCGAAGCTTTAGTCGCTCTTCAATGGCATAAGGTCTCATGTCAAATAATTTTTCGACTACTTCTGCTATTTCCATGTCGGTCTTATCAATTTTTGATGTACCATAAGTATTGATAAAAATATTCATGGGCTTGGCAATTCCAATTGCATAGGCAACCTGAACCAAAACCTCATCACACACGCCGGCTGCCACCAAATTTTTTGCCACATGACGCGTCGCATATGCTGCAGAGCGATCTACTTTTGAAGGATCTTTCCCGGAAAAAGCACCTCCACCATGCGCTCCCTTTCCTCCATAAGTATCAACTATGATTTTTCTGCCTGTAAGACCGGTATCCCCGTGTGGGCCTCCGATTACAAACTTTCCTGTAGGATTAATATGGTATTCAATATTATCATCAAACAAAGCCTGAATGTCCGGTGAAAGCTGTGCAATGACCCGTGGTATTAATATCCCCTTAATATCCTTTTCAATTCTTTCCAGCATTGCCTTATCCGCATTTTTCTGTGCTTCAAGACTATCTCCGCTTGCTTTTAAAAATTCATCATGCTGGGTAGAAATTACAATAGCACTTATTCGTACCGGCTTCTTTTCTTCATATTCTATAGTAACCTGCGACTTTGAATCCGGAGCCAGATAGGTAATATCTTTATTTTCTCTTCGGATTTTGGCTAATTCCATCAGAATTTTATGCGATAAATCTAAAGCCAAAGGCATATAATTTTCTGATTCATTTGTGGCATATCCAAACATCATTCCCTGATCTCCGGCTCCCTGCTCTTCCGGATTTTCACGATCTACTCCCCTGTTTATATCCGATGACTGCTCATGAATGGAAGATAAAATACCGCAAGATTTAGATTCGAACATATAAGACGACTTCGTATATCCAATTTTTTCAATTACATCTCTGGCAATTTTTTGTACGTCCAAATAAGTGTTTGATTTAACTTCACCGGCTAAAATAACCTGCCCGGTAGTTACTAAAGTCTCACAAGCGACTTTTGAAGACGGGTCAAAAGCAATAAAATGATCTACCAATGCATCTGATATTTGATCGGATACTTTATCAGGATGTCCTTCAGAAACAGATTCTGAGGTAAAGAAATATCTCATTATAATATATTTAAATTAATACTTGGCTATTCAGAAAAAACTATTTTACATTTTAAAAACCAGTATGATTTATTAAAAAGCCACGCAAATCTATAAAAAGCTTTAGTATTTTAGTAAAAAATCCAATTTGTTTTCAATATCTTCCTGTGTTGGCAGATAAGTATTTTCTAAAGTACTGTTCAACGGAATGGCTGGAGTATTTTCTGACCCAATAATCTGTACCGGGGCATCCAGGTATTCAAAACAGTGCTTAGCAATTCTACCGGCCAAAGCTTCTGTCAGTGAATGCTGTAAAGACTCCTCTGTAAGTAAAAGTACTTTATGATGCTTTTTTACTCTTTCAAACACAAATTCATCATCAATCGGGTGTAAGGTTCGCAAATCAACTATTTCAACCTGATCTTTAAACTTTTTTGCAGCATTCAATGCCCAATGCACGCCCATTCCGTAAGTTACTACTAACACACTTTTTCCTTTTTCAGTAAAATCACTTGCTGCTTCAAGACTAATAGCTGCTTTTCCTATTGGAACGACATAATCAGCATCCGGTTCAACTGTTTTTGCCGCGGAAGTTCCCGGTACTTTTGACCAGTATAAGCCTTTATGTTCAAAAATAACCACCGGATTCGGATCATAAAAAGCGGCTTTCATCAACCCCTTCATATCCGCTGCATTAGAAGGATATACTACTTTTACCCCTTTTATTTGAGCTATTACAGACTCTACACTGGAACTATGATATGGACCACCGGAACCATAAGCCCCTATTGGAACTCTGATTAGTGCCTGCACCGGCCATTTCCCATCTGATAAATAATTAGACCGGCTTACTTCCGTAAAAAGCTGATTTAAGCCCGGCCATATATAATCGGCAAACTGAACTTCAACAATTGGTTTGCAACCTGCTGCTGACATACCTGTTGTGCTTCCAATAATATAAGCTTCCTGTATAGGAGTGTTAAAAACCCGGCTATCACCAAATTTTTTGGCCAGTAAGGCCGCTTCCCGAAAAACTCCTCCTAAACGTCCGCCAACATCCTGACCATATAACAAAGCTTCAGGATGTTCTCTTAAAATTTCTTCTACTGCATGAAGTGCTGCATCAACCATCATCACAACCTGTCCACCCTCCGGTTTGCGAATTCCCTTTTCTTCTGTAATTTCTGTCGGGGCAAATATATGCGTAAACAAATCAGACGGCTCCGGATCAGCTGCTGCAAGTGCTTTTTGATAGTCTTCAGCTACTTTATCTATGATTTCATTTTCAAGCGTTTCCAAAAATCCACTTTCAAAGCCTGTATCGTGAATTAAGGTTCTCATTTTTGGTAAAGGATCCCTAAGAGCATGCTCTTTTAAATTTTCTTCTCCTCTATACCATTCTTTTCTCACTCCTGATGTATGGTGGCCTAATAAAGGGACTTTTGCATGAAGTAAAAATGGTCTTCTTTCCTCTCTGATTTTTTTAACAATATCTTGCAGTGCCAAATAAGATGCTTCAAAGTCAGTTCCATCGATTTCTACCACTTCCAGACCTTTAAATCCCCTTGCATAATACGCTGCATCCATTGCCCTGATTTCATCGGCTGAAGCTGAAATATCCCACTCGTTATCCTGTATAAAATATAAAATCGGTAATTTTTTTAAAACTGCCATTTGAAAAGCTTCAGCAACTTCACCCTCTGTAATTGAGGCATCTCCCAAAGAACAAACAACAACCGGCGCTTCGTTTTTATCAGATTTTAGTAATTCCTGCGATTCCAAATAGTGAATTCCATGAGCCAAACCGGTAGCCGGAATAGCCTGCATGCCGGTAGCTGAAGACTGATGTGGAACTTTTGGCATATCATCTCTTCTGACACTTGGGTGAGAATAATAGGTTCGTCCACCTGAAAAAGGATCATCTTTTTTAGCTAAAACCTGCAGCATTAAGTCATAAGGAGTAAACCCCATGCCCAACAAAATTGAATCATCGCGATAATAGGGAAATACATAATCAAAAGGTTTTAGTTGCAACGATAAGGCTAATTGTATGGCTTCATGCCCTCGGGAAGTAGCATGAACATATTTACTGCAAATCTCTTTATTTTCTTCATATAACAAAGCCATTTTTTCTGCTGTGAGCATTAACTCAAAAGCTTTTAATAAAATTTCCTTGTCAATTTTGTTCTGTACAGTCATCTCAGCCATGTTATAACAATATCTTTTTAGTGGGGTAAAATTACAAAATTCAGCAAAGAACAGTCAGCAAATTACGACTTATCTTATTGCAAAGTGCAAAACCTCTTTTTCTTCTAAAAACGCGGTTAATTTATCCCCTGCTTTCACAGGGCCGACTCCTGACGGGGTTCCTGTAAAAATCAAATCCCCCTTTTTCAAACTAAAGTATGTTGATATGTAACTGATTAGATATTCTATATTAAAAATCATATCAGCTGCATTTCCAATCTGCACCTTTTTATCATTTTTCAGCAAGTTGAAATTAAGATTATTGAAATCAGCCTTCAAGTCTTTCATTTCTACCCACTCTCCTATAGCTGCTGAGTTATCAAATGCTTTGGCAATTTCCCAGGGTAAGCTCTTTTGTTTACATTCCGCTTGTAAATCTCTGGCTGTAAAATCAATTCCCACAGTTACTGAATCAAAATATCTGTAAGCAAACTCTTCTTTAATGTATTTCCCGGGTTTAATAATCTTCACGACCAGTTCAGCTTCATAATGAATATCCTTGCTGAATTCGGGATAGTAAAAGTCATCATTATTTTTCAAAATAGCCGTGTCCGGTTTTAAAAAAAGTACCGGCTTTTCAGGTACAGGATTATTTAGCTCATGAGCATGATCAATATAATTTCTGCCCACACATATAATTTTCATCTTTTTTAGTTTTTATTTAAAAATCACCAGCCCATAAATTTATTCACAGCTTCTATTTCCTCCTGATTGATTGTATGCGGCCGACCGGGGAATATCTCCATTTTAACTTCAGCACCCAATTCTGTTAAAATTCTTTTGGTTTCTTCCGATCTTTCAACCGGAATGTGAGGGTCATTGTCTCCATTACTCAGATACACTTTTGTGCCTTCAAAATTTCCCTCATATTTACGCTCATCAATTTTTTCTCCGATAAGCCCACCGGTAAAAATGAGCAAACCACCAAACTTGCGGGCATGTGTAGCTGCAAACTCAGAAGTTAAACAAGCTCCCTGCGAAAAACCTAACAAATAAATATTTTTTGTGTCTAAGTACTGCTTTAGATAATCATAGGTTTCTTTAATTACCCCTAATGAACGACTCAAAAAGGGTTCATTTCTTGATTCAGCAGCCATAAAACTATACGGATACCAGGTATTTCCTTCTGCCTGCGGAGCAATCAATATGGTCTCAGAATCTCCAAAAAGCTTACCTAAATTTAGAATATCCTCTGCTGTTCCTCCTCTGCCGTGGACTAGTATAAATGCTCTTTTTGCGTCTTCAACTTTTGCACCGGCTTTTTGATGATTAATTTCTAACATTTTATAGCTATTTGATAAATTAAAGTCTAAATCTTTACCTGTCATTCCGGAATTGTGCCTTTTTGATTGATTTGAAAAATCAGGAATTAAAAAAGTATTGACCGGAAAATTAAAAGAATTTGAGTTTATACCTCTTACAACTTTAATTTCCGTTCTTCTGTTCAACTGATGTTCTTCTTCTGTGCATTCAACCCCATCCACACAATGATTCACCGGCTTTGACTGGCCATATCCCTCAAAACTTAACCTTGCCGGATCAATACCGGCACTAACCAAATAATTTCTGGCAGATTGAGCCCGTCGCATGGAAAGATGCTTATTGTAATTCAAAGAACCCCGGCTATCGGTATGAGACATCAGTTTAATTTCTACTTCAGGGTAAGTTTCCAGAATTAATAACAATTCATCCAAAACTTCCGCAGCATCTGCCCGAATATGATACTTATCGTAATCATAATATAAATTTTCAAGTTCCAGCACACTTCCCGTTACAAAACGTCTTGCATCAGCTATAGTTTCGAGAGGTCGGGGTAAAAGTATATTTTTCTTAAACAAAGTGGAACGTATTAAGGTATCTGTAACCATCTGCCAGGAAGTTTTTTTCTCTGCTCTTTCATAGCTTACATAAATTTGCAAGTCCGGATTTTTTGTTAAATCAAACTGAACACTTCCTTCCTCATTTGTCAATAAACTGTCTCTTTCTCCGGTTACTAAATCTTCCACAATAACTAAAGCACCATGCAATAAATCTTCTGAAAGGCTGTCATATACAAAGAGTTTTAACTCATGGTTCAGCACTCTGGTAAAACCATAAATATCGTCACTCCCCTTTCCCTCCGGGCGATTAGATGAAAAGTAACCTGATTGATGAAACTCATCCGTTATAAAGCCAAAATCATCGTAAGGTGAATTTATGGGAGGACCTACATTTTCAACATCCCAACCATCTCCATTTGGAGTTGCCCGGTAAATATCAAACCCACCTAATCCTATTTTTCCTTTGGAAGAAAAATATAAAGTTCCGTCACTGTGAATAAACGGAAAAGCTTCTTCCCCCTCTGTGTTAATATCCGACCCTAAATTTTCAGGTTCTCCCCAGCTACCATCCTCTGTTTTATGAACAACATAAATATCCCCTTTCCCATAGCCTCCTTCCCTGTCAGACGAAAAATACATAGTGTTTCCATCAGGAGTTAAAGTAGGATGAGCATTTGAAAATTCTTTACTGCTAAAAGGAACTGCCCCGGTAACTTCCCAAATACCATCCGCTAATTTAGCATGGAAAATTTCTAATTTTAAAATTCCGTCTCTGTCATACTGCCTGCTTCGTTCATTGTAGTAATTTCTGGTAAAATACATTTCCGTAAAGTCACTGTTAAAAGTTAACGGGCCTTCATGATATCGCTGATTCACTTTTCCGGGTAATGGTTGGGGATTTGTATAAATGCTATCGAAAAGCTTGGTAACTGTTTGAAGATTTAAAAAAGGCCGGTCAGTCCAGGAGTCAAGATTTCTTGTATTTTTCTGCTCAACCATCACAGAAGAAGGAAAAACTATAGACTCATCTTTATAATAAGCCGGGCTAAACTCTGCAGATTCAGTATTTATGGGTAAATTATAAATTTCAAATTCAACTTCTCTGTTGATAATTTGCTGTAAACTATCCATCCCCTGATAAAGTGTCCTTGCTCTAATATCAGAGGGATTATCCATTAAGTATTTTAGGTAATACTCTTTTGCTTTATCATATTGTTTTTTAGAGCGCAAAACCTGTGCATAATAGAAATAATAAATAGGCTCAACATTTTCAATTTTTACTGCCTTTTCATACCATTTCAAAGCATCTTCAAACTGATCAGTCAGACGATAAGAATCGGCAAGCCTTTTTATAGCATGTTCATTTACCGAATCTTTATCTAATACTTTTTTATAACCCTCAATAGCTTTGCTAAAATGGAAGGTGCTGAAATCTCGGTCGGCTAACCTTATATCTCTGTTTTGTGCAGTAGATACTGTATTCAGTAAAACCACAAAACCAAAAACGAATAAAACTATTAATCGATACATATATCATTCATACTTGTGTAAATAAAAAGTACACGAACATATAATTTTTTTAAAAATAATTCTCTTTTTTTTGTAAAACAAAGAAAAGACTTAGTCAATTTTAAACTTTTGTTTGTCAAACTTTACCGGCTCAAGGTTTTGTTCAATAGTCTTTCTGTTTTTTTCTTCCCAGGGTGGCAGCATCAGCTTTTCTCCTAAACTTTCCATCGGTTCATCAATATCAAAACCCGGTCCGGCAGTTGCTATTTCAAACAAAATTCCATTCTGTTCTCTAAAATAAATTGATTTAAAATATTGTCTGTCAAGTATGGGCGTAACATTATAATTTTCTGCTATAATTTTTCTTCTGACCTCCTCCTGTGTCCCCGTATCGGGTGTAGAAAATGCAATATGGTGAACAGTACCACTTCCATTTAATGCACGAAAACTTTGTCCTTGTTCCAATAAATCCACATATCCATAACTTTTACCGGCAGGTTTCAAACGCTCCCTGTTACCTTCCTTTTCTTTAGGCTCATAATTCATCAGATTTACAAGCAGATTTTTGGTAGATGCGGCATTATTCACAAAAAAGGTAGCAGAATGAAATCCAATAATACTGTATTTCTCCGGTACAGGCCCATCGGCATATAATGGTCTGCTATCATCCTTAGCCTCAATTAATTCCAGTCCAAGTCCATCAAAATCTTCAAAATAAATAAACTTTTCTCCATTAAACCTTTCAGCCGGTTTTTGAAAATCTACTTCAAAGTGAGAGAGCCTTTTTGTCCAGTATTCCAAACTGTCTTTTGGTACAGAATATCCGGTAACTCCTACTTGCCCGTTACCTTTCCTGCCTTGTTGTAAGTTTTTGAAAGGGAAAAAAGTAATGACTGTACCCGGCAATCCTTGTTCATTGGCAAAATAGAGGTGATAGATGTCCGGGGCATCAAAATTTATAGTTTTTTTAATCATGCGCAGACCTAATATACCTGCATAAAAATCAATATTCTTTTGGGCATCTGAGGTCATTGCCGTAATGTGATGAAAGCCATTCACTAATGCTTTGCTCATAATTATATGTTTTTTAATTCAAGTATTTTATCATAAGTTTCGTTAAACAAATGCTCGTATTTAGCTTTTTTCTCTTCATCAAGCGTTTCATTTTTCATTTTAACAACTAAAATTTCAGCTTCTTTGTATAAGAGTTCAAGTTGCACTTCTCTATTTGCTGACCTTGGATAATTTAATTTTTTCTCTTCTTTAAAATCCGCATTTGATCCATTAATCGCCTCTTTTACTTCGGCTTTGAAATTATTTTCAGAAACTCCGGAAGTTTTAACAGCCACATTCAAATCAGGCTTTTCTGAACTGTCAACAGATTTTAACAATATTGGTTTTCGTAAATGTAAATAAAACAATACAGACAAAACTGTTAAAAAAAGCAGATTCAATACTGTTAAAAAAACTACAAAAAATGGTGCTCCAGATGTTCTGCTTTCGTTTACCATTGGTTCGGCGTCCATCCTTTGATTCAGCTGATTCAATTCGGCTGAAAGAGTATTAACTAAACTTTCCAGTTGGAAAATAGCAGACTCTAAAGTGTCAAGTTTGCTGCTTAGGAAAGCCAGCTCTTCATCATTTGAAGCTGCAGAAACACTTCTTACAGAACGGTCAAGGGCATTTAAACGGTCTTTAATGTCTATTTGCTCATTAAATAGGTAAAGGTAGCGCTGCTGAAGTCTTTCCATTTCATTTGCACCAAAAACTGAATTTGTATTAAATAAAAACAAAATACAGCAAAAAAATAAGAATAATAGACTTTTCAAATTCAGGTAATTTAGCCTTGATAATCTCAAAGATAAAAAGAAGAGTTAAGAATCTATAACTGCTATTTTATAAAATGACTTAAGTAAGGTTTTATCAATTTTTAATGAAGCTTTAAAAAGGGAAAAAATAAAAAAATAGTTGTTTTAAACTTTAAAATCGTTAACTTTATTTGTGTTTTAGATTAACAATCAGTCAAATGATTATACAGAAAAAAATAATCTCTTCAATTAAAGTTTTAGCAAGCCTGATACTTATTCTTTTAATAAGTGTGTCATGCTCTAAAGATGATAACTTCATTCCGGACAATAATCCACCGGATTACAGCAATATTTCTGCTGTTAAAATAGAAAATTATGTAAACCGCTTATTTATAGATCTGCTTGGCAGGGAGCCGCTTAATACAGAAATGGCTGCTGAAACAACTTTTTTAAAAGAAAATGATTTATCCAAGGATTCCAGAGTGGAATTAATTCAAAGACTTCAAAGCAATACTGACTGGGTTGAAGGAGATTCCTCATATTTTATCGCTTATCATAAACGACTATATGATATTGCAAAAGTCAGAACAATTGAAGGAGTTGCAGACTCTGACATACAAGGTTCTATTGGAATAGCTTCCTTTTCGCTTTTACAGGCTGAGCTACTTGGAGATTCTGCCAGAGCTTCCGGTGCCAAACAAACCATAAAAAATTTAGAAAAAGTATTAAGTTCTCAATATGAATATCGGGAAGGCCTCATCAGCATTAATGAAGTATTCAGAAGAATGATTAACAACAGAATTTTTGATGAAATTAATATGAACACCTTGAATTTTATCAATGCCAGCTTTGATTTATTGCTTTTCAGATATCCTACACAATTTGAATTTGATAAATCTTATTCAATGATACAGCATAATGAATCGGTTTTTTTAATGGGTTCAAACGGAAGTAACAAATCAGATTATCTTGATATACTGGTGAATAATAAGGAATTTTATGAGGGCATAATAAAATGGGCTTACATTCAATTAGTTGCCCGTCAGCCTGAATCCATAGAGCTTGCACAGCATATGCAGTATTTCTATCCGGATGCTGACTTTTACCTGCTACAACAAAACATATTAAAAACAGATGAATATGCGAACTTTTAGAGAAATATTTGTTTCTAAGCTTTTTTTAATATTTGCCTTTTGTTTGGTTTTTAGTTCCTGCAAAAAGGAGGAAGACATCTTATATGGCGTAAAAGGAGTTGAAGTATTTCCACAGGGAGCCGATAAAGGGAAAGTTAAAAGTCCGGAGCAATTTCTGTCAATACTATATGCGAATTTATTTCAACAGGCATTACCTTCTAATCAATTAGTGCAACTATCCCGATTGGTTCAATCAATAGGAGACAAAGATGTTGCCTACGAAATTATTATCAGCAATTTCATGAACAGACCGGATGTTATTTTGCCTACCAATGAAGAAATGCGGGAAGACATAGAAGCTTTCATAGAAGACACGTACAAACGCTTTTTTGTGAGGCCTCCAAGTGAAATCGAAAAAGTCTACTTCATAAATTATCTGGAAAACAATCAGGATGTAACACCTGAACTGGTATTTTTTGCATTTGCACTTTCAGAAGAATACAGGATATACTAAAAGTTTCCGGAATAAAAGGACAGTACTATGAAAAAACAGAACAGAAGAAAGTTTATAAAAACAGCGGGAATAGCAGCAGCAGGAGCCATTGCTTTTCCTTACATCTTACCCTCCGGGCGGCTTTTTGCTCAGACCGGCCATCAATATGCCAAACACGTTGTTTATGTATTATTTGCAGGTGGTGTTCGCCAACAGGAATCCGTTTTGCAAAACTATCTGGATCAAAGTCAGGAAGAACCCGTTGAAGGAAATGTTATGTATAACTTACTTAATGGTACACCCCCACCTGCAAAAATCGTCTATGGAACTACACCTTCCGGTCAGCTTGATGGCAGTCAGCCCATTCCTTCTATTTTAGGGAACCAAACTTTGGAATCATTGGGTACCTATTTTCCTGAAACAAGATTCTCGAGTGGGAATACCGGCCACTACTACGGGTTGTCAACCATTTTAACCGGTCGTTATGCTACCGGGCAGGGCCTTAGACAAAGACCGCTTTACCCGACTATTTTTGAATATCTTCGAAAGCATGGAAATATACCGGCTACTAAAGCCTGGTTTATCGGTAATGGAATCGGTAGCTCTACACCTTTATTAAACTACAGTGAACATCCCGCTTACGGCCCAAAATATGGTGCTAACTTTTTAGCGCCCGAAGTAACTTTCAGCGACCAGGGTGAAATTCATCTGGCAAATGCAAAGATTTATCATCCGGAAGAACAACTGGAGCCTATTTATGAAATGAAAAAATTTCTGGACCAGTCTTTAAACTTAAAAGCGGGAACTATACCGGGAATCTATAATACAGACGAAGAAAAGCAGGACATTAAAAATTTCATTGATCACATGTTTGATAAAAAAGCTGCTAATCAAATTGCTTTTCCACCGGTTTCTGACAGTGGAGATTTAAGGACAATTGGTTATGCTTGTGAAGTAATGAAATGGTTTAAACCTGCTATAAGTGTTGTAAATATGAGCTCAATAGATAGTTGTCATACCAGTTTCACATCTTATTTAAGAGCTTTGCATCGCTGTGATCATGCAGTTGGCCACTTATGGAATTACATACAAACTCAAGTGCCGGAAATGGCAAATGATACCGCAATAGTCGTAATGCCGGAACATGGCAGAAATCTTTTTGCAAATCCTATACTTGACCAAAATAACTGGGTGTCTTACGACCACAATTCAGATCAAAACTCAAGGAGAATATTCACACTGATGGCCGGCCCGCAAATTCCTTCTAATTTGAAAGTTGGAAGTGCCAACATGGATATAAATGCCAGTAATCCGATTGGAGATGCAACTGACTGTGTGCCAACTATAGCTGAAATACTGGGGTTGAAAAACGAAGTAATGTCAGCCGGTTTATTATCTCCTCAAGCTCAATCTTTATTTGAAAGAATATGAAAATTGTAACTTTAAAATATTTAATAGCAGTAAATCTGATGATATTCATGTTGATGATGGGCTGCTCAAAGGAAGAAGCAGATAATCCTTTTGATCCTTTTAATAAAGGAGAAGAAATTGAAGATCCTTTTACTTTTGATGACAGTACTAATTTTGCAGCATTGCATCATTTTATTTTTCAAACAACCTGTGCAAACTCAGGGTGTCATGACGGTACCTTTGAGCCTGATTTCAGAACCATATCAAGTAGTTATAATACGCTTTTATATCAACCGGTTATTAAAAATGATCAAAATGGCACTTACACTTACCGGGTAGTGCCGGGAAATGTAGAGCAGTCTCAACTTTACACAAGAATGACTACTGATATTGACGGATTTTCAGGTATTATGCCTTTAGAAACAGACCCGGACTCAGATTGGGAAACTAAAAAGGAAAAATATAAAGGCTTTATCAAATCCTGGATAGAAAAAGGAGCTCCGGATATGTTTGGCAATCCTGCAGAAAGTGTTGACCTGAAACCTCAGTTAGGTGGATTCATAGCTTTTGCAAATGGCAGTTCAAATCCTTTGCCGAGAAACTCTTCGGGTACCATTCAGGTTCCGGCAGGGACTAACCAATTAGATTTGTGGTTCGCTTTTATAGATGATAATACAAACCCACTAAATTTTTCGCATAATAAAGTTCAATTTTCATTGTCCACAGATTTTGTTGACCAACCTGATGATAATAATCTTCAAATTAGCAGCAATCCAGTCTCTCACAGTGGTTATAATGTTTCACAAATTAGTTATACGCATCAGATTACTATATCTCCCTTTAATAACTGGAGTACGGGAAACAGAATTTTCGTGAGGACATTTGTGAGTGACGGTGTTAATGATGTAACGGAAATTCCTTCTGATGGTGCTGCCGGATACATCAAAAATTATTTTTCATTCAGACTTTTAGACTAAAAAAAATGAAGAAAATTTTAATCTATATTGTTCTCATCCCTCTCTTTGGACTTTTTTCTTGTTCAAAAAAAGAAGTCTTAGATGAAGTGCCATATATTGAGTTAGTAAGTGTGGAACCGCTGGAAATGATACAATTTAAAGATACGCTAACAATTACTATTCGATATGAAGACGGGAATGGCGATCTGGGTTTTGCAGATGCTGATTCAAACGCGCTATATGTTCATGACCAAAGACTCGATAAAGCTGATATGTTTTATGTACCTCCTTTAGCACCCTTGGATGCAGAAGTGCATATTAGCGGCAAACTCGATATTCAAATTGGAAATACCTTTTTAATTGGTAATGGTCCGTCTGAAAAAACCAGATTCTATATTAAAATTAGAGACAGAGCAGGTAATATGAGTAATGAAATAGTCACTCCGGAGATAACTATACTAAGGGAATAAAGAGCGTTAAAATGAAATTATTTTTTAAAATACTGACTCTTTTTCTTTTAACAATAAGTTTTTTAAGCTTTCAAACAGTCCTGAGTCAAAATATCTACCAAATGAATAATGCACAGGTAGATGATTGCTATGGATTTTTTACGGACAGCCAGGCCGGCGATGACCCGAATTGTCCGGAATGTTATGACCATAATGAAAATTATACTTTTACCATTTGTGTACCCGACGGTGACACTATCGTAATGGATTTTATCAACTTTCAAACAGAAGCAGTTTTTGATACTATTCGCTTTTTTGACGGACCCGATACCAATTCCGTTCAAATTGGGCCTACTCATTCAGGGACTACTCTTCCGGGGCAAATTATTGCACTTTCAGGCTGCTTAACCATACACTTCGGCTCCGATGCAAGCGTAGCAGCTGATGGCTGGTTTGCTGAATGGTATACGATACTTGCCCCTCCGGACACCCCTGCGATTGATATACCTGCCGTTTTTGATTGTGAAACAGAAATACTAATCTTGCAATTGGATGTTCCTGTACTTTGTGATTCTGTCTTGCCTCAATGGATAAATGTTAACGGACCTTCCAACTCCGGAGTTGTATCCGCAAACGCGATAAACTGTACTGACGGGCTGACAACAGAAATACAAATAAGTCTTCAACCATCTCTTGATTTAAACGGCTCTTACACCATTGATTTGACAACTTTTTATTTAGACGTTTGTGATAGCCTGCATATTCTATCTTCAGATGCTGAATTTGATGTAATTAATTGTCCTTTAGAAGTAGAAGTATTCACAGACCTCGAAACTATTTGCGAAGGTGAATGTATTGAAGTTTGGGCGGAAGTATTTGGAGGAATTCCTGCTTCTTATGTCTATGACTGGAACATTAGTGTGCCTGCCGGTAATGGTGTTTATACCTATTGCCCCACCGAATCTGAATGGATAACACTTACTGTTTCTGATACCGGTGGTTCAGCGCCCGGTTCGGATTCTGTTTGGATAACTGTTATCAGCAATCCGGTAACACAGGATGATACAGGATTTTGCCAAAGTGAAGCTGCTGTTACATTAAGTGCCAGTCCGGCCGGAGGTGTTTGGTTTGGCCCCGGGATAACAGATTCTATTGGTATTTTTGACCCAAATACTGCCGGTGGTGGCATTCACTCTATCATTTATGAGCTTAATAATTGCAGAGATACATTAATAATAGACATTTTAGGGATAGAAGCAGGACCTCCACAGGCGGCCTGCCCGGGCACAGATAGTTTTCAATTAAGCGGAGCTTTACCTGCCGCAGGCACTTGGACAGGTCCTAATGTTACACCGGACGGCATTTTCGACCCATCAACAAGCGGTAGCTTTGATGTCTTTTTTAATTATGATACCTGCACAGCTGTAAAAACAGTTTCAGTAGAAAACTTATCTGTTCAACCCTCAGATACTATTTGTGTCTCAGACAGCACTTATATTTTAACAGCCACTCCGTTTGGAGGTATTTGGAGCGGTACCGGAATTATAAATCCTTTATTCGGGGTGATTGATTTACAAGCTCTTTCAAGTGGTGCTTATGAATATATTTATAGTGCAAATGGTTGTGCAGATACTCTTTCCTTAAATTTACAATTTACCGATGCCGGTAGTAATTTTACAGTCTGTCCTCATCAGGGAAATTTCTTTATGCCTGCTGCTAATCCGCCCGGTGGAACATGGTCCGGAAATGGTATTGTAGATAATAATACCGGAGAATTTAATCCTTTTTATAATAATGGAAATAATTTTAACTCAAATGTAATTTATACAGTCGATGGCTGTTCAGATACGGTTCTCGTAAGAGGTAGAAATACCGGGGTAGGAATCGACAGCTTGTTTTTTTGTTTGAGCGATTCCATTATGCCATTAAATGCAGCAAATACTCAAAGAGTACCCGGCGGAGGTTCATGGTCAGGGAATGGCGTACAGTTTGGCCCTCCCAGATTTAATCCTGCTTTAGCCGGACCGGGAATTCACACTATTTATTATACTGCAAACAGTTGTGTTGACAGCTTTACTGCTATTGTTTATCCGCAAGCTGATTTTCAATTTCCAACCGCTTTTTGCTCCAATATAAATTCTGTAGACCTAAATAATTATGCTCCTTCCGGCTCATGGTATGGGCCCGGGGTATTCCCTCCCGGTTCTGATTCTTTTTCACCACAAAATGCCGGTGCCGGTGTGCATACTTTATACTTTGTTTCTGAAACAGGAAACTGTCCGGACTCTACTCAAATAACGGTTGTAAGCCCTCAAACACCGGATATCTTACTTGATAACAGCTACTGCTTTATAGATTCTGAAATAGCTATTTTTTCCAATAATAATTTTGTTAATTCCACCGGAAACGGAGTGCTTAATAATAATTTTAATCCGGCAACTGCCGGGCCGGGCACGCATACTATAAGTTGGGATTATGATGACGGAACATGCCAGCTAAATAATCAATTCAATGTTACAGTGCTGGAACCTCTATCTTTAGAGTTTTTCCCGGCAGATACTTCAATTTGTTTTGGTGATGATGTAATGGTGTCGGTTGAAATATCAGGAGGAACCGGAAATTATCAACAATTTTGGAACAATTCTTCTCAGCAAGATACTGCCTATTTATTTAATGAGCTGTATAGCGATTATGTTAGCATAATGGTTGCAGATGGTTGTTCTGAAGCTATAAATGACTCAATTTTTATAGAAGTTTATGATGAGATTAATTTAGATTTTACAACAAATGATCCTTTATGTTACGGTAAAACGGGTTTTGCTGAAGTTTCTGCAAGTCCTGCATCAAGTTACACTTATGAATGGCAAACCAACCCTCCGGTTAATCAAAATCGATTGGAAGAAAGAGTCAGAAACACTTATGAAGTAATAGTAATTGATAATGTTACAAATTGTCAAGTAAATGGTTCGGTTTACCTGCCCGGCTATGAATTGGTCACAGCTCGATTTATGCCAAACCCTTCCAATGATTGTGTAAACCTGTCAAACCCTTCTATTGAATTTATTGATATTAGTCAGGGAGCAGTTGAAGGCTTGTGGCAATGGGGTGACGGAAGGTCTAAACCTTATGACCCGGGTGATTTTCATATTCATAACTATAGAGATACCGGTACTTATACTGTTCAGCTAACGGTTTATAATGAGGGTGGTTGTAGTGACAGCTATTCATTAGATGTATGT
Organism: Chitinophagaceae bacterium; assembly: GCA_007695095.1. Classification (NCBI taxonomy): domain Bacteria; kingdom Pseudomonadati; phylum Bacteroidota; class Chitinophagia; order Chitinophagales; family Chitinophagaceae; species Chitinophagaceae bacterium. The sequence goes on from REEL01000069.1 coordinate 16,705, forward strand.
GTGCGGGCAACAGACGTAATGTTTATTCCAAATGCATTTTCACCGGCAGGCATGAATAATGAATGGAAAGTAACAGCCTTTGGAGTCAATCAATTTAATTTAAAGATTTTCAATCGCTGGGGAGAAATAATTTTTGAATCCTCAGATATAAAAAGAGGCTGGGACGGTACGCATGACGGATATGCTGTTCCTATGGGCGGCTATCCTTATTTAATTGAATTTTTAAATCCGGTCAGCGGCAGCATAGAAAAGCGAAAAGGAATGATTGTATTATATCGTTAATCTTTTGAAACCCTCCGCTCAACCTTTAGCAGATAATTGTTTTTCTTATTTACTCTAAAACGCTCATCTGTCCGATACCCAATTACCCAGGCAATTTTTTTTCCGGAACATAAAATGCGAACCGTATCTTTTTGAGACAAAGGAATCTTCTGATCAGTAAAAAAATCACTTATTTTTTTCTTTTTCAGTCCCATTCCATAAGGGTAAAAATAATCTCCCTTCATTCTGGAGCGAATACGCAAGGGGAATTCAATTTTATTATAATTAAAAAAAGCCGTTTCAGGGTCAGTAAAGTCTAAATCCGAACTATTTTTCACTTTGGAAAATACATAAGTATATCCATCCAGCTGAATTTTTTCATCCTCTTTATTGATTATAACCACTGTTGGACTGTCCACTTTCAGGTTACTGATGATAAAATGATTTCTGTCAATAATTAGTCTGTAGTCTTTGGCTAAAAACTGTTTACCACTTTGAAAATCTTTCTGCAAACAAATTTGTCTTGCCACCCCCGGTGAAAAACCAAATTCTTTTATAATAGTATTTAGGACTAACTCTGGCTGAGGAGTCAAAAACAATTTTTTGGCAGCAATGAAGATTTCACCTTCCGCTGATTTCTTTAGTAGTTTTTTTTTAAGCTGATTTACTGCCTCATCTGTCATTTTTTGAGCCGACTGAAGTTTTTCAAAATTTCCATAAAAGACTTTTCTGAAATCCGGGTTCAGCTCTTCGATTATCGGTATTAGCTTATGTCTAATTTTATTACGGGTATATTTTTCTTCAATATTGCTGGAGTCTGTCCTGTAGGAAAAATCATTTTCTTCTAAAAAATGCTCTATTTGCTGTCTTTGGGCAAATAATAAAGGTCTGATAACTTTGCCATTACGTTTAGGTATTCCACAAAGGCCGTTTAACCCACTACCTCTTAACAAATTAATAAAAAAAGTCTCAATAGAGTCGTCGTGATGATGTGCTGTTGCGATGCAGCTGTATTCATTTTCTTTCCGAATGCTTTCTAGCCATTCATACCTTAAATTTCTGGCAGTTTCCTGTATTGTTAAATTCTCAGATTTTGCAATTTTTTCTGTATCAAAATGTTTTACAAAAACTTTTTTTTCCAATTGACTTGCTAAATTTTCTATAAACACTTCATCCCCTTTTGATTCCTCACCCCGGAGATTAAAATTGCAGTGCGCCAGAGCAAAGTTAAGCTTTAGTTTATGGCAGATATAGATCAAAGCGGTTGAATCAGCCCCCCCTGAAACAGCCAGTAATAAAGATTCTGACTTTCTGAAGTTCAGCTCTTTAAATAAAAAACTTTCAAAGAGTGAAATGAAATTATTTTCTTTTTCTTTAAAAGTCATCGTCATCATCCTCCATTAAAAGAAAGAAAGCTTCTTTCAACTCTTCATAGTCTTTCATTTCCTTCTTTCGTTTGGTCACTTTCATCCCTTTTTGGTATACTTCCATAGCCTTTTTTTCTTTGCCCATACGCTCATAAAGCTGGCCCATGTGGAAATATGTCCCGGAGTAGTCAGGGTGATTATCTACCAAATCCTGAAAAAATTTCAGTGACTCCGGATAATTTTTTGACTTCAAATGCTCCATAGCAATACCAAATTTCAGAAAAGGATCATTCGGATTTTCCTTTAATAAAATTATTAGTTCATTTAATCGACCTTTTTCCATTTTAATTTGTTAGGGTTTTTAGTTAAATTTGCGCACAAAATTACTCACAGATCCACATAAAATTCAAATTTATGAAATTCTTAGTTTGCATTAGTAAAGTTCCCGATACAACAACAAAAATTTCTTTTGTTGAAAATAACACAAAATTTAATTCTGAGAAAGTAACTTTCATTATTAATCCTTATGATGAATGGTATGCTTTAGTCAGAGCACTGGAAATTAAAGAAAGCCAGGGAGGTAGTGTTACTGTTTTAAATGTCGGCCCGGCCGAAAATGATCAGATTATTCGTAAAGCACTGGCTATAGGAGCCGATGATGCTATAAGAATTAATGCTGAGCCTCTGGATGCTTTCCATTTAGCGAACCAGATAGCTGCTGTCGCCAAAGAAGGTGGTTATGACATGATCCTAACCGGCAAAGAATCTATTGATTACAATGGCGGGCAATTGGGTGGCATGATAGCAGAGTTAATGGATTTACCATACATTCCCTTGGCAACCTCACTGGATATTGAAAATGGCAAAGCCCTTATTACCCGTGAGATAGAAGGTGGAAAAGAAAAATTAGAGGCAAGCTTACCTTTAGTATTAAGTGCTAACAAGGGTATGGCTGAGGCGAGAATACCAAACATGAGAGGCATAATGAGTGCCAGAACAAAGCCACTAAAAGTGGTAGAGGCTATTGAAGCAGAGAGCCTGACTTCCGTAAAAGAATATGCCCTGCCTCCGGAAAAATCAGCCGTAAAGCTTATTGACGCTGAAACTCCGGAAAAATTAATTGATTTATTACATAACGAAGCAAAAGTAATTTAAAATGTCAGTACTATTATATGCAGAATTAACAGAAGGCCAGTTTAAAAAACCGGTTTTACAAGCAGCTACTTACGCAGCAAAATTAGCTGAGAAATTAGGAACAGATGCTCAGGCAGTTGTTTTAGGAAAAGCAGATTCCGTCAAACTTGAAACTTTAGGTGAGTATGGGATTAAAAAAGTGTTTCACGATGCTAATGAAAAGTTTAATCACTACGATTCAGGTGCAATTGCTAAAGCTATTTCTAAAGTTGCAACCGACAATGGTGCAAATGTTGTAGTTATCTCTTACAATTCCAATGGGAAAGGTATTGCTCCAAGAGTATCCGTAAGAATGAAAGCCGGAATGGTGCCGGGAGCTACAGAATTACCGGATACTTCAAATGGATTTACTGTTAAAAAAGGTGCTTTTTCAGGTAAAGCTTTTGCTGATTATGAAGTAAAAACTGAAAATAAAATTATTGGCCTTATGCCTAATGCCTTTGGTCTTGAAAGCATTGGTGGCACAGCTGAAATTCAATCGGTGGATTCCGGACTTTCAGACGCAGATTTTAAAATTGTTGTCAAGGATGTTGAAAAAGCCAGTGGTGGTGTTCTACTTCCGGAAGCTGAATTAGTAGTTTCTGCAGGTCGCGGACTCAAAGGGCCCGAAAACTGGGGGATGATAGATGAAATGGCTGAAACCATGGGTGCTGCTACTGCATGCTCCAGAGCTGTTTCTGATGTAGACTGGAGGCCTCACCATGAACACGTAGGGCAAACCGGTATCACAATTAGACCAAACCTATATATAGCAATAGCCATTTCAGGAGCTATTCAGCATTTAGCAGGTGTGAGCGGAAGCAAAGTAATTGTAGTTATTAATAAAGATCCGGAAGCTCCGTTTTTTAAAGCTGCTGATTACGGAATAGTAGGAGATGCATTTGAAGTGGTGCCTAAATTAAATAAAGCTTTAAAGGAATTCTATTCCAATAATTAAAGATTTTTTATTAATTTAGTGATAACACCTATGAGAAAAATTCGTCTAAATATCCTGAGCTTAAATCAAAGTGTTACTCAAAATCAAAGTTTTGCTGTAATACTATCTGAAACTGATGGAAACAGAAGGTTGCCAATTGTTATTGGAGCATTTGAAGCTCAGGCAATAGCATTGATAATGGAAAATGTAAAAATCATGAGGCCAATGACACATGACCTTATGAAAAATGTAATCGTGCAATTAGGCGGTACCTTGGAAGAAGTTCGTATCAGCAATCTCAGCGAAGGGGTTTTCTTTGCCGAATTAGTTTTAAAAAAGAACGGAGAGTTGTTTACTATAGATTCAAGGACTTCCGATGCTATTGCAATGGCGATTCGATTTGATTGTCCGGTATATACTTATGAGACAATCTTGGAAATGGGTGGCATAACTGTTGATGAACCGGAAGAAAAAGAAGAAAAGAAAAAGGAAAAAGAGCCTCCTAAAGAAGAAAAAGCTAAACCAAAATCTACTTCTTCAAAAAAAACACAAGATCTAACATCTTTTGCACTGCCTGAGCTTCAAAAATTGCTCACAAAAGCATTGGAAAATGAAGATTACGAACAAGCTGCCGGAATAAGAGACGAAATATCTAAAAGAGAAAAGTCCTGAACATTTGATTGTTCAGGACTTTCTACTCGGAGATGAGCTAAAGCGACTCATTTTATAATATTTCGCCCTTTCAGGGCTTTAGTTACTCTTTTCATCATCGGATGGGC
>REEL01000070.1 GCA_007695095.1 Chitinophagaceae bacterium
CATCTGAATGAAGAAATTAGAAATTAGAATGTTACTAAAATTAATCGGTTTCTTTACTTTTTTCCTGATGCAGTATTTATATATTATTTTCTTTCAATTTACTTCACTATTCGATTGTTCGAATGTTCGAATGTTCTATTATTTTAAAACCCTGATTCTGTAAATGTTGGTAGATGCATGCAGCAAATTAAAAACTACTTCATGAAACAAAAATATAGAACCGGGTGACCCGTTGCAAAAAATAGGAGAGTAGGTCGTCGCCAACCCTTTAAAGTAAAAGCCTGTAGCTCTAAGTTACAGGCTTTTTTTATGTATACACTCTAGCTTTTTAAATTATGATGTGAGCATTAGATACACTTAACAATCCGGCAATCACTGTTTTAGCATCTGCTACTCTACCATCAGAACAGCTTTTGTAAAATTCTTTTACCGGGATTTCAACGGTTTCAATATATTCATTTTCTGTTTCAACGCCGGCTGTTTTTTTAATTTCAATATCCTCATCTATTAGTCCCAGATAGATAAATATCTTCTCAGATGTATATCCCGGTGAAGGAAATATTTCTGTCAAAAAAATTAAGTTTTCTTTCTTTAGCCTAATCCCTGTCTCTTCTTTTAATTCCCGAATAGCTGCCTGTTCCGGTGTTTTATCATGACTATCTACTATACCGGCAACAGCTTCAAGCAAGGGCTCTTTAATTCTGTCATTTACTGCATATCGGAATTGAGATACTAAGATTATAGTTTTTCTGATTTTATGGTATAGTAAGACACAGACAGCATCCTTTTTATCAATTTTTTCTCGCTTATATTCAACGGTTTTCCCGCCCGGCAATTTATGCTTGATACTTCCCTCTTTGATTTTTAAGTATCCACTATATACTATACCTTCTTTTTCAAGTTCTATATTTTCTGCCATAAGAATTTAATGTTTTAACTTTCTAAAAACTAAAAACCCTTGTCTGCTTTAAAATTAGTCAGGAAAAATAATGGACTTTCTGCCTGTAATGTTAACTCCTTTAAGACCTGATTGATATTTTTTATTAATACTACTTACAATTTCATTTATGATAAGCCCATATCCTCTGTGAGTGGGATATAAGCCATCTAAAGAGAAAAACTGCCCGGTTAGATAATCAAAGTTAAAATCAATTCCTTTTTCCAGATATCCACTTCCAATTTTTTTAAACAAAGCATGAAAATCAACTAATGCATAGTTATATTCTAATGCAATGCGATTCAGTTCAGCATTATACTGATTGATTCTGTTTTGTAGAAATTGTTGCTCTTCTAAGTCTAAGTAGTATTGGGTAGGTAAAGGGGATAAGGAACCGAGAAAATTACACTTAACTCTTTCTAAAGGTAATGAAAAAAGAATAAAATCATTTTCAGTTGCAAATCTATTTCCTTCAGCATTTTTTCCTTTTAGCAGAAAAGGATTATTCCCTTTTTGATAATCATAATTTAGAGGTGATACTTGAGTTAATAGTTGAGCTTGCTCTTCATCTAATTCAAGACCATTCCATTGAACTACATGAAAAAAGGGAAAGTCAAGTACGTCCGGAATTGTTGCTATTGCCCCAAAATTATTTTCAGTATAAATACTATCAAGCAATACCTCTACTGCATTAGCAAATTCAGCAGGGGAGAGAAGACTTTGAAGTGAACCTTTGAGTATATTGTCAACTATCATTTCTGTACCTATATTCAGATATACAAAGTCTGCTGTAAAGTCTGCCAGATAGTGTAAAAAAGATTGAATTGTATCATTAAAAAAGCTTTGAACAAAGGGTTTTTGAGAAATATCAGCAAATACAAAAGGGTCAATAAAAATATCAGGTGTTAAACCCGGTAAAGAAATATTATTTACAAAGGTATTTTCAGCAGGAGAAAACCAATTTCCGGCGGGTATGTCCTTTTCTATTTTACGAGGGAAAGTAATGGTATCTCCAAGGCAGTCAACCCATTCTTCCAGATTAAAAGCAGAATGAAAAACACTGTCAGTAAAACCAATTTTTAAGTCTGATTCTAATTCAGCAGAGTTTATGTTTGAAATACCAATGCTTGCGAAAGCATTTATGATACCTTGAGAAGGACTATTATTCATATCATCTTCTGAAAGAGCAGCATTAGATAAACCGGCTGAATAAGAATCTCCGATGATTAATACATTTTGAACATCCAAATCTCCGGAGAAGGGGTCTGTGCTTTCAATTTCAGGAGTGCAAGAAAGTAAGTACAGAGCAGTAACAGTAAATAAGCATTTTTTCATCTTTTGGTATGTATGTTTAAAGTTCAATTTTAATAAAAGAAAGAAAGTCCAAAACTTCCAATAAGGGCTTTCCCTTTATAACTGCCTCCCAGTCCTGCATAATTAAGCTCAGTTTTTTCAGTTCTTTGCATAGTTTCGGTATACAAAACACTTAAATCTGCCATAAGTGATTTGCCTAATTTAAAACTTAAGCCGGCACTAAGACCAATTCTATCTGAATCAGGTGTTTCAGGGGATAAAAAATTATCCTGCACAGGAGTCATGTCAAAATAGGTTCCAAAACGTATTATTAAATTATTAGCAGGTTTATAACTCCCTCCAAATCGAAAAGCAAAATTATTTTTATAAAGGCGGGGTTCTCTGGTATCATTTAAAACGCTTGTTGTATTTTCAAATTGAACAATTAAAGAGTCATAGGATGACCAGCCGGTATAATTTAGATCAAAGTTTAAGCTAAATTTTTCACTTGGTTTAACTTGAATACCCAAACCGGTATGAAAAGGTAATCGTAATCTGGTAGAAATATTTCCATCAGGAAAAGAATCTCTCAAAAGTGCAGGAACATTAAAAGTAGCAGTACCATCATTAGGCGCTACATCTACATTTGATATAAATGAAACGCCCAGATTTATAAAATCGTTTAAATCATAAAAAATACCTGCATTAAACCCCCAACCTATAGCATTGCCTTCCAACAAGACTTCTCCGTCAGTCATATCATTAATAGCTAAGGGTATATCTTTTCTTATTAAAACATCTCCGTAAGCCAATATTGGCCCAAGACCGATGCCTAATCTTTCAGTAACTTTATAGCTAACTGTAGGCTGAAAATAGAATGTTTTTAAATCTATCTCACTGGTAACAAAGCGACCCGGCCAATGGTCCTGCCAATCCAAATTGTTTCCGAAGGGATTGTAAATTCCCATTCCGACTCTCCATCTGCTTGTTGAGTCTAGTGCCCAGTCTCCATAAAAATATAAAGGGAAAGAGTTCCCATATTCATTAGTATATTTTTGTCCTGAAATTTCATCTTCAAATTCCATTCTTAAATCTACTAAACTGAAACCGCTTATTATAGAGCGCTTGGGGTTGTGAACTAAAGAACCCGGATTAAAATATATTCCGGATGCATTTTCAGCATTTGCTATTCCGGTATGCCCCATGGCAATATTTCCGGCTGCATTTAAAGAAATTTGAAATCCACCGGCTTTTAATGAAGTTGAAGTCACCTGTAATATAATCAGTAAGATTGCAAACGATAGGTAATACTTCATGTTTTAATATTTTAGGATATTCAATGTGAAACCGGTTTTCAGAAATTTATATAAGTTAATATTATGAAGATAATGTTTTTTATAAATTGCATCTAACTTGAAAAAATTTCTTTAAAGAAATGGTCAATTTTTTTTCAGTTTTTTAGCTTCATTCCAAAGGTTATCCATTTGGTCGAGTGTCATATCATTAAGATTTAAACCACTATTTTCTGCCTCTTTTTCAATGTAACTAAATCGGCGGATAAATTTTTTATTAGTTTTAGTAAGTGCATTATCCGGATCTACTCCTATAAATCTTGCATAATTTACTAAAGCAAAAAGTATATCTCCAAACTCTTCTTCCAGTTTTTCTACTCCGGCATTTTCTTTTCGGGCCTCTTCAAGTTCATCTATTTCTTCTTTAACTTTTTCCCAAACTTGTTCTGTTTTGTCCCACTCAAAACCAACTTTTGCAGCCTTCTCCTGAATTCTTTGTGCTTTAATTAGACTCGGTAGTGATTGAGGAACACCACTTAAAACAGATGTCTTTCCTTCTAAAAGCTTAAGTTTCTCCCAGTTTTTTTTAACATCTTCTTCATTTTCAACCCGGGTTTCGCCATATACATGTGGATGTCTTCTAACAAGCTTCTCTGAAATTTCATTCAGTACTTCTGTTATATTAAATGCCTTTTCTTCTTGCGCAATTTTAGCATAAAAAACGATATGGAGCATAAGGTCACCTAATTCTTCTTTTACACCGGGTAAATCATTATTTATAATTGCATCTGAGAGTTCATATAATTCTTCTATAGAAAGAGGCCTGAGCGTTTCCATGGTTTGTTTTTTGTCCCAGGGACACTTTTCCCTCAGCTCATCCATAATGATAAGTAACTTTTCAAAAGCTTGACTTTCTTGAGTTTTATTTATTTTCATTGCAGCTTTGTTTTTCAGTTGCTAAAATACGTTATCTTTGCTTTCCTTTTCGAAATTCAATGAACAAGAAGATTGAAATTGGTGTTGTATAAACAAATAAAAGTACAAAACTTATGCTGACAACAATATTATTTACAATTATTACAGTTTCATTAGCGATTGGAATGATTTCTCTGCGCCTGATTTTTGTTAAAGATGGAGAATTCCGTGGGACTTGTGCATCGAACAATCCTATGTTAAAAAATCAGGTAGGGGATTGTAGTGTTTGTGGTAAAAAAGCAGAAGAACCTTGTCAGGGGGATGAGTTAGATAGAGTAAAAGGTTAAATTTCAATAATCAAATCACTCATTTTTTCAGTCATCATCACTTCAATTTCACCGTTCTCTCCCAAATAAACCAATAAAGCCTCCAATATAGGATTCGATTCGATTAATTCGAACGCTTTTTCGTGTCCTAATACCATAGCTGCTGTGGCATAGGCATCAGCTCTCATTGCATTGTCGGCTATTACAGTAATGCTCAAAAGTCGGTTAGTTTCCGGGAAGCCTGTTTTTGGATTCAAAGTGTGACCTATTTTTTCACCATTTATCTCATGATAATTTCTATAATTACCGGATGAAGCAAGAGCACTATTATTTAACTCAATTATGCTTTGAAATTCATTATCATCATTTCCAAATTCTGTAGTAGGTTTTTCTACTCCAATACGCCAAACTCTGTCATTAACATTTTTTCCCATAGTGCGAACTTCGCCACCAATTTCAACCATAAAATTTTGTATTCCTCTACTAACTAAGTAGTCAGAAACTACATCAACACCATATCCTTTAGCTATGGCACCAAAATCAAGAGATACGTTTGGATGTTTTTTTCTTAGTACCAATTCCTGATTGGGGTTAAAATGATAATCAATGAGATCGAGTCCCGTAAATTTCAAAATGCTATCTACAGAAATAGTATCCTTAAGACTCAAGTTTTTATAAGCGTCTTCAAACCCAAAGCCCCAATAATTAACCAAATTCATAACAGTAGGATCAAAAGCACCTGATGATTGTACATAAACATCAACACTTTCCATAAAAACTATCTGGAAATGGAGATCTACAGCATGCCAGTGGGTAGTGTCTTTGCTTTTATTGAAAATGCTGATTATAGAAGTATCAATATAGGTTGACATAGATTGATTTACAACTCTTAATACAGAGTCTATACCTTCCTGATAAGAAACCGGTTGCCCCGGCATAACATACTTAATATCGTAAGTGGTGCCCATTGTCCTGCCGTTAATCTCAATTTGTGAGGGCCTGTCTTGTTGAGAGCAGGAGTTTAAGCTTAATATAAAAAGGAGAAAAGGAAAAAGAATGCGATTGTTCATTTAGGGATAATTTACAGATTTCTATTCAGGACTCTGGCTTTTATTTCTTCAATATTGCCTTTAGGTATTGCATCTACTAACTTTTTAGTATACTCACGTTGAGGATTATTATATATATCATCAGCTTTACCCATTTCTTCAATTTTTCCCTGGTTCATTACGATCATTCTGTCGGACATAAATTTCACAACTGAAAGGTCATGAGAGATGAATATATAGGTGAATTTAAACTCCTCTCTCAATTCAATTAAAAGATTTAAAACCTGAGCCTGAACAGATACGTCCAAAGCAGATACAGACTCATCACAAACGATAAAGCTTGGGTTAAGTGCAAGAGCTCTGGCGATACATATTCTTTGGCGCTGGCCACCTGAAAATTCATGAGGATACCTGTTAAACTGGTCTGCTTTTAGGTTTACTTTTTCCAGTAAATCAATTACTTTTTGCTTTCTTTCTTTTTGACCGCTATACAATTTATGAACCTCCATTGGCTCCATAATTGCATCTCCTATTGTCATTCTGGGGTTTAAAGATGAGTAAGGATCCTGGAAAATAATTTGCATTTCTTTTCTCAGTTTTGTTAATTCACTTTGAGAAACATCAAGAATATTTCTGCCTTTGTAAATTACTTCACCACCAACCGGGTCGACCAAACGTAAGATAGTTCTTCCTAAAGTAGTTTTTCCACAACCTGATTCCCCAACAAGTCCGAGCGTCTCTCCCGGATAAACATCAAAGGTAACATCATCTACTGCTTTCACATGTTCCAAAACTTTTCCAAAAAAGTTTGTTTTAGAAGGGAAATAAGTTTTTAAATTTCTGACACTTAATACCGGTTCGTCCTGCATAAGTTTATCATATCTTTGAGCGGTATGTTCAGAAGTAACCTCAACTTCAGCAAGAACTTTTTCAAGGTCAGACTCAAGTTCAATAATATTCCCCTCTTCATCTTCTTTCATAAAGTCAGAAACAGTAGGTAATTTACTGTATCTTTTGCCCAGAGGTGGTCGGCAGGCAAGTAGTCCTTTTGTATAAGGGTGTTGTGGATTGCTAAAAACATCCAAAATATCTCCGGATTCTACGATATTACCCTTGTACATAACGATAACTTTATCAGCAATTTCAGCTATTACACCCAAATCGTGCGTAATAAACATCATACTCATTTCTATTTCATCGCGCAACTCTCTCATTAGTTCAAGAATTGTAGCCTGAACAGTAACATCAAGGGCAGTTGTAGGCTCATCGGCTATCAGCAGACTTGGATTGCAGGACATAGCCATCGCAATCATAACTCTTTGTTTTTGTCCACCGGAAAGTTGGTGTGGATAAGCTTTGAAAATTCTTTCCGGGTCCGGCAATTTTACTCTTTCGAAAAGGGCTTTAACAAGATTTTTTGCCTCATTATAAGATTTCTTTTGATGCAAAATAATTGCTTCTGCTACCTGATCGCCACAGGTAAAAACCGGATTCAGAGATGTCATGGGTTCCTGGAAAATCATAGAAACATGATTTCCCCTGTACTTTCGCATGACTTTATCAGGTGCGCTAACCAAATCTAAAACTTTTCCGTCTTTATGATGAAAAAGTATCTCACCATTTGTAATTCTTCCGGGTGGGTCAGGAATTAATCGCATAACAGATAGAGAAGTTACAGATTTACCTGAACCGGATTCTCCTACTATTCCTAAGGTTTCACCCCTTTTTAAAGTAAAACTTACGTCGTTTACTGCTTTAACAATCCCTTCTTCTGTACTGAATACAGTTTGTAAGTCTTTTACTTCTAATAACAATTTATCGCTCATAAAATCAGATTAAGTATAAATAGCAAATTAATGCGTTAATATTGATGCTTATTAATTGAGGGTTAAAATTAAATGTAAATTTAGCATTACCAAAATTTTAGCCTAAAAGATGGTTTCCAATTTCCAATTTTCTATTTATTTTTCAATAAATTGTAGTTTTTAAAGCCTAAAATTTCTTCTCCGCCAAAAAATGTATTCTCTATTAACGTCATAAATCGGTTTTTAAATCGCTCATGTCTGTGTTCTTTTCTTTTTTTATTGTCACTTCCGGTATAGTTTAACATATCTGCCCAATCAAAACTTTCTATTTTGTTTTGCATAACAGCCGGATGTGTTTCTTTGAACTTCTCGAGCTTTCCTAATGGACCGTAGTCAAAAAGGGCAAACTCTTTTTTATTTTTTTCATCAGCACCTCTACTTTGATGAATATCAGCCAAAGCTTTAGTTTTATTTTGCATAAAATCAGGTGGTCTGACAAACCCGTAATGATATATCTCAGCGTCTACCAAAGCCACATTTAATTTATAAGTACCTTCTTTTTGTCTGTAATTTAACATATCAAATCCCGGAATTCTTCTAAAAGACTGAGCCGATTCCCAGGAATGAATTTCAGGATCATTTCGGACAATTCTTATTTCATAGGGATACCAGCCATGGGCTCTATGATAGTGATTGTAATCGCCCCAAAAATGTTTGTATTTAAATAGTAAACCTTCTACTTCTTTGTCTTCATATAGTTCTTCACACCTTTTGGTAATGACATCCAGATATTTTTCATGAACCACTTCATCAGCTTGCAAATAAAAAAGCCAGTCTCCTGTGCATGCTGATTTTGCTATGTCTGTTTGGTGTGCATTTTCCATACCCCGAGGATATTTTTTTAAATCCCATTTGGTATGTATTATTTTGATTTTTGAAGAGTTAATACCTTCAATAATTTCTATGGTTTTATCATCTTCATCACAATCGCCTACAGCAATTACAAATTCATCAACTATTGGGAGGATTGATTGGATAGCTTCTTTAATTGGATAATACAGCTTATATCCGTTTTTTACCATTGAAAAACCACTAATTTTCATTTTTTAATTTTTATTCGGGATTTTTTTCATCTGCATATATAACGTTTTCAGGTTGGATCAAAGGAAACCCGGAAAGCGCAAGATACAATTGAGCAGTTGCAGCTACATCTTTGTTGCAATAATTAACTATACGGGCGAGATTTTTTTCATTCCAATATACTTCAGCTACTTTGCTGCCATCAATATCATCTTTGGGTGTGGGGATTTCAAAAAGCTCAGTTAACAGCTTTAGAGATGTGAAGTTTTTATAATCACCAAATCTCCATAATTGCATGGTATCAATATGATTCACTTCCCACGGTTTTTTTTCATGAAGCCTGAGGGATTGAGGCAATTGAATTCTATTAATTAACATTCTTCTGGAAATGTAAGGAATATCAAATTCTTTGATGTTATGCCCACAAAAGAAAAAAGCTGATGGATTAGGATAAAACTGATTTAGCATCTTAGCAAAAGAGCTTAAAAGATTTTTTTCGTCATTTCCTGAAAAAGATTTTATCTTAATTTGGAGATTGTTTTCCTCATTGTTGCGTATAAAAATGCCCACTGAAATACAAATGATTTTGCCAAATTCAGAATAAATACCCCCACGTTTAAAAAATAATTCATCTGCCGGTACTTCAGGGTCTACTCTATTAGCCTTTTCAGTCCAAATTTCTTGCAATGCAGGTGAAAGCTCATTAAATGCAGGTTTTACCGGCACCGTTTCAACATCAATAACTAAAATTTTATTTAATTCAGGAGTTAACATTTGATAAAGTTCTTTTTTTTAAAATCATGAAAATTTCATTCCCTATCCTTGCAGGGTGTGAGTTTTTGGCTGTTTCAAAGGTAATAAACTCAAAGAAAGGACTAAAATAATCAATATATTCTTCTTTACTGCCTCCAAAAGGAGGTTTGTCAGTATTTAAGGGTATTTGAAACAATAATCCGACCAGTTTTGCATTTGGTTTTAATAGTTGGTATATTTTTTGACTATACGATTCTCGCATGGAAGGTGGTAAGGCACAAAAAAAAGTTTGCTCGATTATTAAATCATATTCCCCTGACAGTTTGAAAAAGTCTTTTTGCAAAAGTTGTTTTTCAGGGAAGTCGGGGTTTCGTTCTTTAAACTTTTTAAGTGGCAAAATAGCCCAATCCAGTAAAAAAATATTTTTGAATCCTTTTTTATATAAATATTCAACTTCGTATGCGTTTCCGGCACCGGGAACTAATATCTTTAGTTGTTTATCCGTTAACTGATCAAAATATTTTTTTAATGGCGGCGATACCATACCTAAATCCCAACCGGTTTGTTCAGTTGCATAACGTTCATTCCAAAATTCGGGATTTAATTCTTTCATAAAAGTTTTTATTTTTTAATTATTAAAATAGATTTGCAGTAAAGTTAAAACATCCTCAACTATGGAAAACAAAATGGACAAAGGAAAAGAAAAAAACAATAGCAAAAGGCCATTATATATCGGCTTAATTGTTTTGTTGTTACTGATTAACGGGTTTTTAGCCTATAATACGCTTTCTACTAAGAAGAAAGCGGATCAGTTAGAAATTGAAAGAACTGAATTGCAGACAATGTATGACAGCGTTTTGGTGGAATACAATTTGACAAAAGCCGATATTGAGGAGTTAATGGGAATTAATGATGAACTTGACAGAGAGCTGGAAATGAGACTTGCAGAGTTGGAAAGTGCAAGAACTGAAATTGAAGATTTGCTTCAAAAAAATCAGGTTACTTCCAGACAGTTAGCCGATGCTCAGCGATTAATCAGGAGCTTAAGAGCAGAGAATGAGCGTTTCGCAAGTCAAATTGATTCACTAACGACTGTAACTGCAGATTTGATGTTGGAGAGAGAGTCGCTTACAGCAGATTTGGAGCAGGAGAGAAATATCAGACAGGAATTGCAAGATGAGCGAGTAGGGCTTTCAAGAAAAGTTGAATTAGGTTCTCTTTTTGATTTAGAAGGTTTAGAGGCCGAGGGTGTACGCTATAGAAATAATGGAAGAGAAGTAAGTACTAGAAATTCCAGAAGAGTTGAGAAATTAAAAGTTTGTTTTACAGCTCTGGAAAATAGAGTTGCAGATGAAGGACAGAAAAGCTTACATATCAGGATTATAAGTCCGGAAGGTTCAACAATTGCAGTTCAAAACCTTGGTTCAGGTACGTTTGTAAATGCTGAAACCGGAGAGCAAATGCAATTCACAACTAAGGCTGATTTTGATTATCAGGGAGACTCCAGAAATTTATGTGTGTATTGGTCACAAACAGCTGCCTTTTCCGGAGGCAATTACAATGTTGAGATTTATCAGTCAGGTTATTTAATTGATAAAACTGAATTCAGTTTGAGATAAGTTTATTAAAAGATATTTTATTAGAAGGGGCGGTATTTTTTTACTGCCCTTTTTTTATGAATATACCCCAAGTAAGGAATAAAGGCCGCATGCCTTCTGCAAAAGGGCTTCTTTATGGTCTTTCTGCATGGAGTTCATATCCATTTTACATTTGCAATTTGCCATCATAATTTTGACATTTTTCTTGGGTCTTCGAATTCTTGGAATTTGGGCTCTTGGGACTTTGAACTTCCCTGCCTACTCAAATGTCCGTTTTGAACGAACTTTCACTTCTTCCACCAAAGCTGTTTTGGCAAAGCCTTCTTCATAAATATGAACAAAACCTCCCTGACCATTTTGGGCTGTGCGCTCCATAACATTAATTCCGGATTCATCTGTTCCTATGCATACTACCGAAAGTAAAATGTCATTTTGCCTGTATTCCCTTCTAATCATTCTATAAAGTGAACGGGGAGTGTAATTAGGATCATTAAAAAGTCCGTCAGTAATGATTATGATTTGATTGTTGCCTCCTTCTATGAAATGTTTGTTTGCTTTACTATAAGCTACTTCAAGGCCTCTAACTCCATGCGTTACACCTCCGGGCTCTAAATCATTTACCTTTTTCTGTAAATTCACTTTTGAATTCCCTGTCTGATTTTCAGCAAGTACGTTTGTATTGCCGGCATAGGTTATTAATGTAACATTATCAATATCCCGAAATGCATCCAACAATGAATTGACAGATTGCTGCATCAATTCAAATCTGTTTTCTAATGACATAGAAATTGATATATCTAATAGTAAGACTATGTGGTTTGTTTTATACAAATCATATGAAAATGTTCCATCCTCATTTATTTCAGGTAAATCATCCAACTGTTCAAAAACAAATTCATCTTCTGTAAAAGTCTCTTCCGGCTCTGAGGTTTCTGTTTGAGTTTCAGTTTGAACAATTTGAGGGCTTATGGGAGTAAGTTCCAGTATAACTGACTTTTTTTGAGCATTAAATGAAAACCTCTTTTCATTCGGTATATAATTTTCTTTTTCAGCATTGAGATTATAAATTCCGGCAGATAAATCTACATTATGGCTTTCCGTATTTTTCCATCTTTGAGCAAAGGTTCCCTGAAATTGTGTAATCTTAAGGTTTGCTCCGTAAATATTTTCTTTACTCTCAGCATCTATCACTATTATCTCTAAAGGATAGTGAGGTGTATAGCGATTTGGTGTTCCCATTACCGGGCATTCAGTAAGAGCTGAAGGATGCAATGACTTAATGTTTCCTTTTAATGTAAATCGAAGCGGTTCGTTGGAGGCATTTGTATATATTTCGGCATTTTTAGAAAAGCTACCGGTATTTTCAGTGTAATAATAAACCTGCAAAGAAAAAGTTTCACCGGGTGGTACTCGTCTTTGTGGGTACTCTATCATCATATCTCTTTCTGCCCTGGTAGGTAAAAAAACCAAATCAGCATTCCCGGTATTTTTAATATAAAAAACGGCCGGCTCATTATTCCACATTTCTACTTCTCCAAAATTAAATTCAGTCTCAGCTACCTCAATTTTAGCTTGAGCAAAGAGAGTACCATTAAGTAAAATCTGACAAAGAAAAAAAAGTTTAAATGACAAAAGGAAGTGAGTCATAAAGCCTGTTTTAAAAGTTTGAGATGTTTAAATATATAAATTGTCCGGAAATGAAATGCTCATTCTGCAATTTATTTATTTGCAGATGCTCTTCTAAGCTTATCATTTATAGCTATCCCTATACCTTTTTCAGGCAAAAATTCTGCCAAAATAAGTTCACTATCCATTTCATCGAGTTCGTGAAGCATATTAAATAAATTACGGGCAGCTTCTAACTCATCTTTTTTCACAGATAAAAGACGTTGGTTGGGGGTAGGAATTGAATCAATATAAGTGTCAAAAGCCAGAATACAAATTTCTTGGTTTTTTGAATTTTTAATGAATTCTTCCAGTTCTTCACGATTAAAGGCAAGTAGTTTTTTTTGTGGGGCATAATGGCTCCTTAGCATGCCTGGGCTTTGGATAGACCTGTCTATATTGTTTTTAATTACTTTAATTCCACATTTTTCTTCTATTTCTTCAGCACTAATTGTACCTGCTCTCAGCAAATAAACTTTTTCTTTATCTATTTTAAGAATAGTTGATTCAATTCCAATTTGACAATTGCCTCCATCAAGTATATAGGGAATCTTCGTGCCAAGTGTTTTCTCAACATGTCCGGGCATTGTTGGGCTGATACTTCCGGAGGCATTTGCACTGGGTGCTGCAAGCGGAAATGGTAATTTGCTGAGTAGCTCTAATGTTAAAGCATGATTTGGAATCCTGACGGCTATGGTGTTTAATCCGGCACTGGTTATTTCAGGTACTGAAGCGGATTTGTCTAATACCAAAGTTAACGGACCCGGCCAGAAAGTTTTGGCAAGTAATTCTGCATTTGGAGGAAAAGTATCAACAATTTCCCGGACTTTATCGATGGAGTTAGTATGCAGGATTAACGGATTAAAAGCAGGCCGGTTTTTAGTTTGGTAAATTTTAAGAACGGCATTTTCATCCAGTCCGTTTGCTGCCAGCCCATAAACTGTCTCTGTTGGAATGGCTACTAACTCACCTTTGATTAAAAGTGAAACAACTTTTTCAATATCCTTACCAATGATGCTCATAATAAAAGAATTACCATATTAATTGAAATACAATTACTTTTTGCTGTCCATCAATTTTTTTAAAGCATACAGTTCATCTCTCAATCTGGCAGCTTCCATAAAGTGAAGTTCTTTAGCAGCTTTTTCCATTTTTCTTTTAGTATTATCCATCATTTTTTTAAGCTGATCTTTATTCATATACTGAACCACAGGGTCTTCGGCAACCAAAGCGACTTCCGGTTTCCCTTTATAGTTTTTATCCCTGTTTAGTGCTCTTATATCCAAAATAGAGCTCTGGCTCATAATTTCTTCTTTAGTTTTTGTGATAGTAGCCGGCTGAATATTATGTTTTCTGTTGTATTCCAATTGTTTTTCTCTACGCCTGTTAGTTTCGTCTATAGTTCTTTGCATAGAACCGGTAACTTTATCTGCATACATCACAACCAGGCCATTGATGTTACGGGCTGCACGACCTGCAATCTGGGTAAGAGATCTTTCAGAGCGTAAAAAGCCTTCTTTGTCGGCGTCTAAAATGGCTACTAAAGATACTTCCGGCAGGTCAAGCCCTTCTCTTAACAGGTTTACCCCAACCAATACATCAAATTTCCCTAATCTTAAGTCACGCAGTATTTCAACTCTTTCCATAGTATCTACTTCAGAGTGTATATACCTGCATTTTATTGAATATCTGGTGAGGTATTTAGTGAGTTCTTCTGCCATTCTTTTTGTTAATGTTGTCACCAGAACCCGTTCGTTGGATTTTATTCTTTCATCTATTTCTTCCAATAAATCATCTATCTGATTAAGGCTGGGTCTGATATCAATCACCGGATCCAATAAACCCGTTGGCCTTACGACCTGTTCAACAATAATACCCTCTGAATCCTGAAGTTCAAAATCAGCCGGAGTAGCACTAACATAAATTATCTGGTTGATTTGATTCTGAAACTCATCAAAATTCAACGGCCTGTTGTCTAAAGCTGAGGGTAATCGAAATCCATAATCAACTAAGTTTCTTTTTCTGGCTCTGTCACCGGCATACATTCCTGTGATTTGGGGAATAGTCACATGACTTTCATCAATAATCATTAAGTAATCATCAGGAAAATAATCCAACAAACAAAATGGCCTTTCACCCGGATTTCTTCTGTCTAAAAATCTCGAATAGTTTTCAATTCCGGAGCAATACCCCAATTCACGCATCATTTCAATGTCAAAATTCACTCTTTCTTCCAGTCTTTTTGCTTCCAAAAACTTATGACTTTCCTTAAAATATTCAATCTGCTCATGCATTTCATCCTGGATTTGGAAAATAGCATTAGTAAGATGATCCTTGGGAGTCATATAGAGATTTGCCGGATAAAGGGCAATGTGTTCCATAGCTTCTAATGTTTTGCCGCTTTCAGGATCAAAACTTTCAATTTCTTCAATATCGTCACCCCAGAAAATAATTCGGTAAGCAAAGTCAGCATATGGCAGAAAAATTTCAACAGTATCTCCGTGTACCTTAAATGTTCCCCGCTTAAATTCAACTCCGGCTCTCGAATATAATGATTCGACCAGTTTATATAAAAATTGGTTTCTATTAATAGTTTGTCCTACCTGCAACCGGATAATCCCATCTTTAAAATCTTTTGGATTACCAATTCCGTAAATACAGGAAACAGAAGCAACTACTAAGATGTCTCTTCTTCCGGAAAGCAAACTTGTACTTGCTTTTAATCTTAATTTTTCGACTTCTTCATTAATGGAAAGATCCTTTTCAATAAAGGTATCTGTAGAAGAAATATATGCCTCAGGTTGATAATAGTCGTAGTAGGAAACAAAATATTCCACAGCATTATCGGGAAAAAAACTTTTAAATTCTCCATATAATTGGGCTACCAAAGTTTTATTGTGGCTAATAATAATAGTGGGGCGTTGAACTTCTTTTATAACATTGGCCATAGTATAAGTCTTGCCGGAACCGGTTACTCCAAGGAGTGTTTGAGCCCTGTCCTTTCGATTCAGCCCTTCTATCAGTTGTTTTATGGCCTCCGGCTGATCCCCGGTAGGCTTATAGTTTGAATGCAGTTTGAATTTCATTACTGGGTTTTCTGGTAAACGTTAACTATGTACAACGACAAAAAATACCTAAATTTATATACGAAGCCGGACAGTAGTTTAAGACTTGCAAATTTACAAACTTAAGTCTCTCTTTTTCATTATACAGGTGGAATAAAATGTGATAAGGTTAAGCTTACTCTAAAAATTTGAGTACTAAAATTTTTGATAGTGGTTAACGAGATTTGATATTTTTCAGAAGGCAATTACCTGAGAAAGCTTCTTTTTCTAAATATTTAATCGGATAACTTGTTAAAACTTTATAACATTTTAATATAATTTCGTTTCTAAAATATAAGTAGTTGCGAAGTCTTATTTTACATTGATTTATTAACTTAAAAAAAGAAGATACCTTTTTTTATCTTTGTAACAAGATTAAAGATGTTTACAGATATTAAGCATGCTTAACTAAATCTAAATTATTTAAATAAAACGGAATATATGAAATTTGAGGACATCGTATCAATAAGTGGAATGCCCGGACTTTTTAAAATTTTAACTAAGCGTCCTGACGGATTAATAGTTGAACCACTCGGAGAAGGGAAATCTAAATTTGTATCTAACAGGGTACATTTTTTCTCTCCATTGGATTCAATTACGATATATACAGAAACGGATAGTTTGGAGTTGGTAAAAGTTTTTCAGGAAATGCAAAAAAAGGAAGGTGAAGTAAAGCCTCCTTCTGCAAAAGACAGCGCTGACAAGCTAAAAGCATATTTTTCGGATGTGGTTCCTGAATATGATAAAGAGCGTGTTTATATCAGTGATATAAAAAAAGTGTTAAAATGGTACGTTGATTTGAAAAAACATAATGTTCCATTTGAATTAGAGGAAACTGCTTCTGAGGCTGAGGATGCAGATAAACCTAAAAAGGAAGAAGACAAAACGGCAAAAGCCAAAAAACCTGCCCAAAAAAAGGTAGAAAAGCCGGTAACAGCAAAAGCTACAAAAGCCAAAAAGAAGCCGGACAATAAAAAGAATAAAGTTTAATTTTCATTAAAAAAATTGAGAAGTATATGTATGACATTATAGAGAAGCCTGTAGATTTCAGATATTTAAAAGAGCTGCCGGACTCCTTAAAATGGGAATATTTTGAACCTTTTTTTAAAGATTTAGAGTCAAGAGATATTAATGACAAGGAATCCTTAGTTCAATTTATAAAAGATTGGAATGAAATAAGTGTTTACTTAGGTGAGGAGGTTCGTTGGGTGTATGTCCAAATGAGTCAGGATACTGAGAATAAAGATGTTAGAGAAAAATTTTCAGATTATCTGACAAATATAGAGCCTAAATTAAGAGAGATAAGTTTCGAGTTAGAGAAAAAATTGTTGTTATCCCCGGCTATTAAAGAATTAGATAATGGGAAGTATGGCATTTTTATCAGAAATGTAAAAAATCAGGTTGAGCTTTACAGAAAAGAAAATCTTGAGTTACAAAAAGATTTAAAGCTGCTTGAAAAAGAATATGGTGTTATTTCCGGTAAAATGACTATTGAGTTAGACGGAAAAGAAGTACCACTTTCTGCCGCTCAAAATAAACTTAAAGATCCGGACAGATCTATTCGGAAAGAGGTATTTGAAAAAGTACAGGGAAGGAGATATCAGGATAAAGAAGAACTGAATTCCTTATTCAATAAGCTTTTAAATCTGAGAGCAGAAATAGCGAAAAATGCCGGTTTTGATAACTTTAGAGATTATAAGTTTAAAAGCATGAATCGTTTTGATTATTCAGCGAAAGACTGCTTTGAATTTCATGATTCTATAGAAGCCTTAATTGTGCCCTTGCTTAAAAAGAATTATGAAGAAAAGAAAGCCGCGCTGAAACTGGATGTTTTTAAACCATATGATTTAGACGTAAACCCGGACGGAAGTGCTCCATCAGTGCCTTTTAAAAGTCAGGATGAGTTGGTTCAGAAGACGGTTAAGTGCATGTCGAAGGTAAATCCTTTCTTTGGAAAATGTCTGCAAAAGATGTCTGACAGAGGGCATTTGGATTTAGAAGGCCGTAAAGGCAAAGCTCCGGGTGGTTTTAATATGTCCCTGCCTAAAACAGGTGGTGCATTTATATTTATGAATGCTTCCGGTTCAGAGAGAGATGTTAGAACCATGTTGCACGAGGCAGGTCATGCAGTGCATTCTTTTTTAATGGATAATCAGCAGTATGATTTTCAGAAAAGTATTCCTTCTGAAGTAGCTGAACTGGCATCTATGTCAATGGAACTGTTTACATTTGATTATTGGGATATCTTTTACAATGATGAAAAGTCATTAAAAAAAGCAAAGAAAAATCAACTGGAAAGTATTTTGCAAATACTACCCTGGGTAGCAACTATTGACTCTTTCCAGCATTGGATTTATACGAATCCCGGTCATACAGATGAAGAGAGAAGTGAGTATTGGTTAAAGTGTTTTAATCGTTTTTCTCCTGATATTGTTGATTGGACCGGTTATGAAAATTATAAAGAAGTTAACTGGCAGAAGCAATTACATTTGTATCAGGTGCCATTTTATTATATTGAATATGCGATGGCTCAGTTAGGAGCGGTAGCTATGTGGAAACAGTACAAGACAAATCCTGAAGAAGCAATCAATAACTATATGAATGCTTTGAGTTTAGGAAACTCCAGAAGTATTCCGGAGCTCTATGAAACCGCCGGAATTAAATTTGATTTCAGCAAAAAGTATCTGGAAGAACTGAAAGATTTTTTACTGGATGAAATTAGTAAATTAAAATAAAAAAAAGGGAGTACCTGATTAGGCACTCCCTTTTTTATTAAAGCTTTTTAGCGAAGCAGGGTAACGTTACCATACTTCTCAACTATCTGACCATTTCCACAAGTTGCTCTTACATGATAAGCGAAAACATCAGCATTTAGCATTATGCCATTATGTCTTCCATCCCAACCCTGGCTCATATCATTCGTTTCAAATAAAAGCTCACCCCAACGGTTGAATATTCTAAAGAAGATAATATCCTGTACTTCTCTTGAGCGAACATAAACTTTATCATTAATCTCATCTCCATTAGGTGTAAATGTATTCGGGACAAAAATATCAGCACCACATTCGGTAATTGTAGTTATGTATAAGCTGTCTCTTGCTACACAACCATATTCATCAGTAACATTAACGTGTACATAGCCATCATTTTCCGCAAAATAAGTTGTTTGAGGGCACTCAGGACAATCAATGTTTTCATATGGCTCCCACTCATAAATCCAACTGTTATTGTTAGGAGTAGCTTGCAAGTCAACAGTTGAGCCGCTGACAACTATCTGGTCATTACCTGCATTTACATGTGGCGGTAAATAAACATTTACAGTAACGCTATGAGTGTCAGGTGCGCAGCTTCCACTGTATACTATAATAGAGTATTCAGTATTTTGAGTAGGGCTGACTACCGGATTTAAAACACCCTGTCCGATTTCTTCAGCAGGTAACCAAACAAAGCCGGTACCTAAACTACTACTGTCTAATATCTCTGCCTGTAATTCAACGCTTTGACCCAGACATATATCATAGTGTTCTGTAACTGATACATCCAATACATCTATAACATTTACTACAACTGCATCCTGATTTGTACAACCGAATTCATTTTCGACTTCCACGAAATAGATATCTTGTCCACTTGCAGTCACTTCTATATCTTCTGTGTTTGCTAAAAGATCGCCGCTAATATTAAACCATGAAAAATGGACAGCTGTTTCAGAGTAAGCTGAAATAATAGTTTCATCATCTTCGCATAGAGTTAAATCCGGAGAAGTTTGAACATCAGGAATTGGATTTACTATAACACTTAAGCTATCCTGTCCAAAACAACCAAATTGATTTATGGCAACTACATTATAAACAGTATTGTAAACAGGACTTACTTCCGGGTTTGGGCAATCAGTACAACTCATCTCAGTACCAACCCAGCTGTAGAAAAGTGCACCATTTGCATCTAAAGTAGCTGTTTCGCCAAGACATATTTCAATATCCGGGCCGGCATCAATTTCCGGTTTAGGGTGAATAACAACCTGAACACTATCTCTAACAATGCAATTTGGTGTGTAATATACTTCAAGTATGTATTGAGTTGTAGAATCAGGTTTAGCAATTACAGTAGTGCAATCTTCACAATTCAAACTTTCTGAAGGGCTCCAGCTGATATCGCCGTCACCATATGCCTGTATAGTTACTTGCTGATCCGGACAAACAGCAAATGGGCCATTTAATATTCCACCGTTAATACTATCTGTAATTACATTAATGTTCTCTACATGAACACATCCGTTATTATCTGTTATTGTTAACTCATAAATACCACCGGATAAATTGAATAAGTCTGTACCATTTTGTCCGTTATCCCAGTTAAATTGATAAGGAGCGTTTCCACCAAAGGCAAAAGTAGTTATATATCCGTCTTTTGCATCCGGGCATGACTCATTTGTTACAGCATATATACTTTCTATAGGTGCTGGTTCTACTATTGGAATGCTATCAGCATTAATTGTACATCCGTTATCATCAACTACTGCCAGGTCATAATAGCCGGGAGTCAATGATAATATGGTAGAATCTGTAGACCCGGTATTCCAAAGATAACTATAAGGCGCTGTTCCACCTCCGGCAAAAGCATAAATTGCTCCGTTATCTTCTCCAAAACATCTTATATCGTGAGTATCAATTGTTAGCTCCAAATCAAGCGGTTCTAGAATCTCTACCTGACTTAAAACAAATTCACACTCATTAGAATCAGTAATAATCACTTCATAAGTCCCGGCAGTAAGATCTATTGCTGTTTCTGTAACCTGTACAGGGCTTGTAAGCCATTCGTAGGTATAAGGACTTGTTCCTCCGCTTGGCAGAACTGTGGCAGAGCCGTCATTTCCACCAAAACAACTTACATCTGTCGTTGAAACAATAGCATCTATAGGTGTCGGTTCGAATATTTCCAAACTTTGAACAGAAATACAATTATTAGCATCTTCAATAGTTACTTCATAGTTACCGGCATATAGATTTGTAACCTGAGGAGTAGTTTGTGGTGGGCTTGTATTCCACAGGTAAGTGTACCCACCTACTCCACCAAAAGCTGTAACGCTTGCAGTTCCATCACTTCCATTGAAGCAGCTCACATCTTCAGTAATCGTGTTTATTGCTATAGAGTCCGGTTGTGAAACTATTGCATTAGCTGATATTAAACAGTTATTTTGATCATTTACAATTACATTATAATTCCCAGCCGGTAAATTAGTTGCAGTAGAATCAGTTTGTGTCGGATTAGTATCCCAAATATATGAATATTGACCGGTGCCCCCTGTTACAGTTGCATTTACTTCACCGTCAAAATATCCAAAGCAGCTCACATCAGCAACCTGAGTACTGATTTCAAGTTCATCCGGTTGATTTATCTCAGCAGTAATTATGGATTCACACATGTTTGAATCTAAAACGCTTACCGTATAAGTACCAATTCCCAAATTAGTTGCTAAAGCTGAATTTTGTACAGGATTGGTATTCCATTCATAGGTATAATTTCCGACCCCACCTATAGCATGAACTTCAGCTGAACCATTTGTTTCACCAAAACATAATACATCTTCAGTTACCAAAGTCAGCGTTATTGAGTCCGGTTGTGTTACTTCTACTGTTCCGGTTGACTCACAAAGTAAACTATCTCTAACGATTACACTATAAAATCCGCTTTCTAACTGTGTTGCAGTAGTAGTATTTTGAGTGGGACTACTTAACCACTCATATGTATAACCTCCATTACCACCATTGGCAATAACACTGGCAGTTCCATTATTTTCTCCAAAGCAAGCAACAGGAGTTGAAGAAAGTTGTAAAACAATTGGATCGGGTTCTGTCAGCTCTATACTCTGTATTTGCTCACAACTGTTTTCATCAGTTACTGTAACATTATAGTGACCTGCCACTAAATTGCTTGCAGTTTGTGTATACTGAGTAGGAATAGAACTCCAGTAATATTGATATCCGGGTGTTCCTCCTACAGGATTTACCGTTATTGAACCATCGCTTTCTCCATTACAACTTACCGGTATGATATCATAATGTATTATTATTGAATCGGGTTGAGAGATTTCTATTGAATCTGTTATTAAACAGTTATTTGCATCTATAGCGGTAAGATTGTACCAACCGGCTGATAATGAATTGATAGAATCACTATTTTGCACCGGATTAGTGTTCCATTGATAAGAATAGGGAGCAGTTCCACCTGATATAATTGTTGATGCAAAACCGTCAGAACCATCAAAACAAGTAACATCTGAAGAAGTAATATCTGAAGTTAAAGGTGCCGGTTCCGTTATTTCTGCCGTCACAGATATTTCACAATTGTTACTGTCTCTAACAATCACTGTATACATATCAGCTGTTAAATTTATGGCAGTTTCTGTAAATTGAGGAGGATTTGTATTCCATTCATAAGTATAATTACCTACACCTCCATTAGCTGAAACAGTTGCCAATCCGTCATTCCCTTCATAACAGCTTACGTTTTCAGTGCTTACTGTAGCTGAAAGAGTATCGGGTTGAAATACTTCAACATCACCACTTATCAAACAGTTATTTCCATCTGTTACTTCAACAGTGTAAGTTCCTGCAAATAAATTTTGTGCAACAGAATCAGTTTGAGGAGGATTTGTCAACCAATTGTATTGATAATTACCCACGCCTCCACTTGCATTGACGGTTGCGGTACCATCATCAAAACCAAAGCAGCTAACATCTGTAGAAGCAAAGCTTAGCTCTAATGGATCCGGTTGGCTAAGAGTTACACTATCAGTCAAAACGCAATTATTTGCATCAGTAACAATCAAAACATAAGTTCCAATCTCTAATTGTGAAATTGAAGACCCTGAAGAAACAGGATTAGTATTCCACTGATAAGTATATGGAGCAGTTCCTCCGGAAATATTTGCATCTATGGATCCATCATTTCCTTCAAAACAACTAATGTTTTCCGAATCAAAAACAACCTCAAGATTATTAGGTTGATTAATTGTGAAGTCAACCGTATGCAAACAATTCATAGAGTCTACAATTGTTACTGAATGGTTGCCGGCTGTCAATCCACTGATAGAGTTACTGTTTATTGTTGAATCAGCACTCCATATAAATGAATAAGGTGATGTTCCACCAAAAGCTGAAATAGAAGCGGTACCGTCACTTCCATTAAAGCAACTAACATCAGTTGTAACCAAATCGTGTGTAATGGCATCCGGTTCTGAAATCGTAATGCTGTCTGTTATCTCACAAGAATTTTCATCTGTTACCAAAACCTGATAAGTGCCGGCTGTTAAATCATTTGCCACTTGTGTTTGCTGAGTTGGGTTGGTGTCCCAACTAAAGCTGTAGCTTGGTGTTCCACCGGAAACTAAAGCAGTTATTTGTCCATCGTTTCCTTCAAAACAACTTACATCTATAGTTTCAAATGCTAAGTTTAAAGGATCCGGTTGGTTGATTTGCAAAGTTGTATCACTAAAGCATCCGTTGCCGTCAGTAACTGTTACTGTATAGCTGCCGATACTAAGGTTAGTTGCTACTGAATCATTTTGTGAAGGATAAGTACTCCATACATAGTCATAACTTCCATTTCCTCCTTGCCCGCTAACGATAGCCATACCATCATTCCCGTCAAAACAGCTTACATCTTTTATACTATCAATGCTTACAAAAGGGACATCATTTATTAGTATGTTGACAGATTCGCTATTGACACAGTTGTTTGCATCAGTAACTATAACAGTATATGTATTGTTATTTACAGGTGCTGCTGTTGGGTTTTGACAATTTAAACAACTTAAAGTTGAATCACTTACCCACTGGTAATTTACTCCTCCGTCTGCAAATAAATCCACAGTTTCTCCCGGGCATATTGCTGTATCCGGACTTATGCTAACGGTTGGAAGCTGATTTACAACTACTTCAATCAGAGCACTGGACTGACAATTGTTTGTGTCTGTTACCACTACTGTATAAGTAGTTGTAGTAGTTGGAAATGCAAAAGGTGATGAAGTGTTACTTCCGATTAGTGAAGCAGAAGGAGACCAATCGTATGATATTCCACCACCGGCATTTAATTGCACAGTGTCTCCCGTACAAATGATTTCATCATTTCCGGTTGTAACTATTGGTAAATCAAGAATTTCAATTTCTCTTGTAAAAACATCCTGACAGCCATTTATATTTGTTACGCTGAGTGTAATTGTATATTGACCTGCAGTGGTATAAGTATGAACCGGGTTCTGGCTGGTAGAAGTTTGTCCGTCACCAAAATCCCATTCCCAGCTTTGTATAGGATGTAAAGAAGTACTTTCGTCAGTAAAAATAACTGTTGCCGGTCTGCAAACTACAGAATCCGATTTTGAAAAATCAGCTACCGGTCCCGGATCAACTTCTAAGAAAGCAGGCAATGTCAAGGTATCGCTGCAAATATCATTTGCTACATATAGGGTAACGTCATAAACTCCGGCTGCACCATAATTATGTACAGGTGAAAAACTATTAGATGTATTGCCGTCTCCAAAGTGCCATTCCACATAGTTTAGAGCCGGTTCAGATGTTGTAAGGTTTCCAAAATATACATCTCCGGGCTCACATAATAAATTAGAATTTGAAGTAAAATCAGGCTGAATAGTTCCAACAACTATTGAATCCGGGCTTGGAACAGAAAACTGACAACCAATTCCATTATCAAGTATCAATACCGGATAAAAAACACCCGGATTTGTATAAGTATGCGTAGTAGTAGAGTCTGATGATGATGTTACACTTCCATCTCCAAAATCCCAGGTATAAAAAGCCGTATTTTCAGAAGTTGCTTCAAAATTCACTTCCAAATCTGTACAACCAATATTTACATCAAAAACAAATTCTCCAAGAGGACCGTTAATTACCGTTTGTTCCGGAATAAAAATAGTATCAGTACATCCAAACTCACTGGTTACTATTAAAGTCAAATCGAATCCTCCGGGTAAAGTATAGATGTGCGAAGGGTCTTGCATATTACTTCCACTACCATCTCCAAAATCCCATTGCCATTGATTTACAAAGCCTGTGGAAGCATCTTCAAAATTCACCAATAAAGGTGGACAAGTTGCAAAATTTGTATCGGCCACGAATCCGGCTACAGGATCTTCAATCCAGACGTAGTCATCGTAAGTAATAGTACTGTCGCAACCATTTTCATCAGTTACGGTAAGTGAAACGCTAAAAAAGCCTTCAGTTAAGTAGCTGTGAACCGGGTTTTCGTCAGTACTGGTATTTCCATCTCCAAAGTCCCAAAACCAGCTTAGCCCGTTACCGGTAGATTGATTGTTAAAGCTCACAGGGGCTCCGGTACAAGAAATGGTGTCACCGGTAAAAGCCGGAGAAGGAAATGTTACTTCTATTAAGTCCGGGTATGTTATGTTATTCACACAACCATTGTCATCTTCAACTTCCAGTGTTACCGTAAAAACTCCGTTTTGTGTATACGTGTGAGAAGTATTTTCACCACTACCTGTATTTCCGTCTCCAAAATCCCAGTTGTAACTTAAAACATTACCTCCAAAATTTAATGTAGAGCTCTCAAAATCAACTTCAAGAGGCCTGCAACCAACCAGAGGGTCGGCAGTAAAATCTACCTGTGTACCTAATACGGTAACATATTCTTCAATGATTAAAGTGTCAGTACAACCATTAACATCTTCTATGATAAGCGATACATCATAAACACCCGGTGTATTATAGATAAAGTTAGGGTTTTGTTGGTTTGATGTTATGCCACCGCTTGTCCATGTCCAGTTATTTGCATCTGTAGAACTATCTGTGAATTGAACATTCAGAGGAGCGCAGCCAATAAGAGGATCCCCGGAAAAATTAGCCTCGGGATCTGTTATGGTCACCGACATGCTGTAGGTGTCTTCACAGCCTGAAGGTATATGTTCGACAGTTAAACTAATAGTATAATTGCCTGTAGATGCATAAGTATGCGTAGGGTTTTGGTCAGTACTTGTATTTCCGTCACCGAAATCCCAGAACCAGGTATCAGGAGCCAGGGATAAATCATTAAACTCTATGAAGTAAGGAGTATCACAACTTCTCACAATTTCAAATTCTGCCCTTGGCGGTGCAATGTAAATGTAATCCGGAATGATAAGTGTATCCGGACAGCCTAAATTATATGTTATTAAGCTGACATCAAAGGATCCGGTATCATTATATGTATAGGTTGGGTTTTGATCCCATGACGTACCGCCATCTCCAAATTGCCAAAACCATTGATCTCCAACGTTAGATAAATCAGTAAAACTGATAGGATCTTCAAGGCATGCTTGAGTAGGAGTACCTACAAAATCAACAATTGGTGGCTCACCTACCATGATATAATCTGCAATAGTAATTGTATCTGAACAACCTAAATCATTCATAACAATTAAACTAACGTCATAGATACCCTCATCTTCATAAGTATGAAGAGGGTTTTGAGCAGTGCTTGTATTTCCATCGCCAAAATCCCATATCCATGAGGTTGCCGCCGGGTTTATGTTTGATAAGTCTGTGAACTGAACATCTAAAGGTATACAACCTTGTGTCGTATCAGAGGTGAAATTTGCAACCGGATCCTCAATGTTTATATAGTCAGGCAGCGTTAAAGTTTGGCTACAACCATTGATGTCAGTAACTTCTAAAGTAACATTAAAGCTTCCGAACTGCTGATATGTATGAGTTGGATTTTCTTGTGTGGATGTGTTGCCGTCTCCAAAATTCCATTGATAATCGACAATGTCAGGAGTGTGATTGGTAAATCCAACCTGAAAAGGAGTACTGCAAAAATCTGTTTCATCGGCACTAAAATCAACAATAGGTGATGGCAAAACATTTATGTAAGTAGTTTTGGTCTCGATTCCATAACAACCAAGTGAATTCCATGCTTGTAGTGATATCGTATAAAATCCCGGGCTGGTAAATACTTTAGTTGGATTTTGAAGACTACTGCTAGTCCCATCTCCAAAGTCCCAGTTCCACGAAGTTGTAGATGAACTGCTTGTATTATTAAATTGAATTGATTGACCTTCACAAGCAGTAGTGTTAGTAACGTTAAAATCAACATCTATTGGCTCTATGTTGATGTAGTCATAGTATGTAATCTGATTGGAGCAGCCATTATTATCTGTAACCGTTAGAGTTACATCGTAATTGCCAAATTGATTGTATGTATTAGTAGGCGTTGGATCGGATGATGTATCTCCATTTCCAAAATCCCATTCAAAAGTATAATTTGATATGGGGGATATATTTGGTGTAAACTGTACTTCATGTGGTATTAGACAAGAGTTTGGTTCGTCAGCTGTGAAATTAGCATCAGGAAGCGGACTAACTTGTATATAATTACTGAAAGTTCTTTCATGTCTGCAACCATTGGCATCAACTGTTACTAATGTTACATGATAACTGCCGGAAGAAGTGTAAGTATGAGTTGGGTTTTGTTGATTGCTGGAGCTTCCGTCTCCAAAGTTCCAGTTGTAGGTTGTAATAGGTGCTGACCCTACTGTTGTGAGGTCTGAAAAGTTTACTGTAAGTGGAGCGCAGCCTGATAAAACATCTGCTTCAAAGTTAACATTAGGATTTTCAAAAACAGTTATGTAATTTGGCCTGACTAAGGTGTCGAAATTAGTGCCATCACTTACAACCAGTGTAACATCATAGGTCCCCGGAGTTATGTAAACAGCCCCCGGGTTCTGTTGAAGAGATTGATTGCCATTGCCAAAAAACCATCTTTGATAAGTGATATTTCCGGTTGATTGGTTATTAAACTGTACAACCAGCGGACTACAATCTTGGGTATTATTAGCAGTAAAGTCAGCAACAACTTGTGCTTCTGACAGTCCTACAAATAGTAAGAAAGATATTAAAAAGGTGTAAAAATTTCGAACCATATTGCTTTCTTTAGGCCTTTTTATACGTGAAAAATATAAATTTGTTCGGAAGTTTGTTCCTTAAAAATATCAAGTTGATAGTCAGTGCCAGGAAGTTATTTTCTAATATTGTAAATGATTTTTTTTAATAAAGCTGCTCCGATAAATGGAATTTGAAATACAGAAAAATGTGTCACTCAAAGAGTTTAATACCTTTGGTATAGATGTCAAGGCTAAGTATTTTGTGACTTTGACAGAATTAAAGCAATTGAAAGACTTGTATGAATCGAAGTATTGGTCTGTAAAACCGCGTATGATATTAGGTGGAGGAAGTAATATTCTTTTCTTAAACGATTTTGAGGGTTTGGTCGTAAAGGTTGATTTGAAAGGAATAGAAATTTCAGAAACAGACTCTCCTACAGTTTATATAAAAGCAGGTGCAGGTGAAAACTGGCATAATCTAGTAGAATTTGCTATACAAAAAGGCTTAGCAGGAATAGAAAATCTTTCTTTAATACCCGGACAGGTTGGCGCTGCTCCCATGCAAAATATCGGAGCCTATGGAGTTGAACTGGAAAGTTGTTTTGTTGATTTAGAAGCATTTGATATGGAAAATGGAACCTTTGTTACTTTTGATAAGGAAGCTTGTAAATTCGGTTACCGGGAATCTGTATTTAAAAATGTCTATAAAAACAGGTTTATAATCACTTCTGTTAGGCTTAAGTTAAGCAAAGTGCCTTCGTTTAAGTTAGATTACGGGGCTATAAAAGAAACGCTAAATGAAATGCAGGTAGAAGAAATTTCAATTAAAAAAATAAGTGATGCAGTCATTAAAATCAGACAATCAAAGTTACCTGACCCGGCTGTTTTGCATAATGCCGGCAGCTTTTTTAAGAACCCTCTGGTAGAGGATGAAAAATTCAAAAAGCTGATAAAACAATTTCCGGATATGCCTTATTATGAAGCAGAAAAAAATCTGAAAAAAATACCTGCCGGTTGGCTTATTGATAATGCCGGTTTGAAGGGATATCGGAAAAAATCTGTGGGAATTCATCAAAAGCAAGCCTTAGTGATTGTGAACTACGGGGGTGCAGAAGGAAAAGAAGTATTTGATTTTTCGCAATTTATCGTAGATGAAATCAAAGCAAAATATGGTATCAAACTTGAAAGAGAAGTGAATATAGTTGAATGAATACTTAAATACTCTTCAAAATATTTTTAATCAAAGCCGGTCCTTCATAAACAAAGCCACTATATACCTGAATTAAATCTGCACCACAATCAATTTTCTTTTTTGCATCTGTTCCGTTTAAGATTCCACCTACTCCAATAATCGTTTTATCCGGGCTCAAACGACTTCTTAATTTTTCGGTAATTTCGTTAGACTTTTCTAATAAAGGTTTTCCACTTAATCCACCCATACCAATTTCGTCAGACTTTTGTTGTTCAATCAGATTCGATTTGTCAATAGTCGTATTAGTTGCAATTATTCCCTGTATATCTACCGAACCGACAATGTCAATGATATCATTAAATTGAGTATCATTTAAATCAGGAGCAATTTTTAAAAAAATGGGTTTTGGTGTTTTTTTATGATTCAGCGTATTAACTTCTGATAAAATTCTGGTTAAAGGTTCTTTGTCTTGCAATTCTCTTAAACCGGGAGTGTTTGGGGAACTTACGTTCACAGTAAAGTAATCTACATATGGATATAGTTTTTCAAAACAATAGAGATAATCCTGAACTGCATTTTCGTTGGGGGTGTCTTTGTTCTTCCCGATATTTCCACCAATAATTTTATCCTCAAATTTATTTCTCCATTTTTTCAGATTTAAAACAGCAGCATCTACACCGGCATTGTTGAAACCCATTCTGTTTACAATTGCCCGGTCTTTTTTTAACCGAAATAGTCTTGGCTTAGGGTTTCCCTGCTGAGGTCGTGGAGTTAAGGTTCCGACTTCTATAAATCCAAAGCCTAATTTAAATAACCAGGGAAAATAAAGAGCATCCTTGTCAAAACCCGCTGCGAGTCCAAGCCTGTTTGGAAAGTTCAACCCACAAACCTCAATCGGATTGTAAGTCAAATTTTTATTAGGTGCACCTATGAGGCTAAGTCCGCCCGGTACAGAGGAAGCAATTTTTAAAGCTTTTAAAGCTACATTGTGAGCATCTTCCGCATCCAGCTTAAAAAGTATAGAACGAAGCAGTGATTTATACATCAATAAATTCTTTCAGTAAACATAATGTGCAAATTTAAAAAATAAGTTCTCTAATTTTTGCTTACATTTAAAAACGATTGTGCTATTATTAAATTAACCGGCTAAATGACGTTTGTTCTTTTTATTTTAGCATTACAAACAGTAAATCTAATGACAAATTCAGGGAAGCAGATTCCGTTAGCCGAAAGATTACGTCCCGATACAATTGATATGTTCAGAGGGCAGCAGCATTTAGTGGGTAAAGGGAAAGTGATTCGGAACATGATAGAGGCCGGAAAAATTCAGTCGATGATACTTTGGGGACCGCCGGGCTCAGGAAAAACAACTTTAGCGAGTTTACTGGCAAATCATTTATCCATGCCTTTTTACAAACTATCTGCTATTCGTTCCGGGGTGAAAGAGGTAAGAGAAATAATTGATAAAGCTAAAGACGGAAGCATTATTTTATTTTTAGATGAAATTCATCGT
This sequence comes from Chitinophagaceae bacterium, assembly GCA_007695095.1. Lineage (NCBI taxonomy): Bacteria > Pseudomonadati > Bacteroidota > Chitinophagia > Chitinophagales > Chitinophagaceae > Chitinophagaceae bacterium. The sequence continues at coordinate 30,419 of REEL01000070.1, forward strand.
TTTAACAAATCGCAGCAAGATGCCCTTTTGGGAAGTGTAGAAAATGGCAGCCTCATTTTAATCGGAGCGACAACTGAAAACCCTTCTTTTGAAGTAAATTCAGCACTTTTATCCAGATGTCAGGTATATACTTTACAAGCTTTGGATGAGAGTGTTTTAACAGAAATTTTAAATCATGCCATTCAGAATGATGAAGTTTTAAAAAATAAAAACATTGAAGTACAAGAAACTGCTGCACTATTCCAATTGTCGGGTGGGGATGCCCGAAAATTATTGAATTTATTGGAAATTATCGTTGAACATAGTAGAGAGAAAGTGGTAATTACCAATGAACAAACGCAAAAAATAGCTCAGCAAAATATGCTCAGGTATGATAAAGACGGTGAGCAGCATTATGATATAATTTCTGCTTTTATCAAGTCAATGCGTGGTAGCGACCCGAATGCATCTGTTTACTGGTTGGCCAGAATGATTGCCGGTGGTGAAGATCCAAAGTTTATAGCCAGAAGAATGTTGATTTTTTCATCAGAAGATATTGGTAATGCAAATCCAACGGCTATGATTTTAGCTAATAACTGTTTTCAGGCGGTACAGGTTATTGGTTACCCGGAGTGTCGCCTGGTTTTGTCACAAACGGCAATTTACCTCGCTCTTTCACCTAAAAGTAATGCTTCGTATATGGCAATTAATGCTGCTGAAAAGCTGGTGCATAATACCGGTAACCTATCAGTACCATTGCATTTGAGAAATGCTCCCACTAAATTGATGAAAGATTTGAATTATAGTAAAGGCTATAAGTACCCGCATGATTTTAAAGATAATTTTGTGTTTGAAGAGTACCTGCCTGAAGAACTGAAAGGGAAAACTTTTTATAATCCTCAGAATAATGCAAAAGAAAACAGTTTTCGAAATTGGTTGAAAAAGCTTTGGAATAAAAAGTATAACTACTGATTTTCTTATATTTGGATACAAATAACAATTAATGAGAGCATTTTTAAACGATAATATTAATAAAGCTTGGGAATTTCTAAATGAACCGCTATTTAAATTAGGCAGTACAGAGATTACATTTATTTTTTCTGTTTACCTTTTAGTTGTTATATTCCTGATATTTTATGTCTCTAAAAAATTATCAGAATTACTAAGAGACAAAATTCTTACAAAATATAATGTTGAGTTAGGAGTCAGAGAGGCAATTAGCACCATTTTTAGATACTTTTTTGTTTTTATAGCTTTTATCGTTATTGTTCAGGCTTCAGGCATAGATTTGAGTGCATTAACAATACTTGCCGGAGCTTTGGGAGTAGGTATTGGTTTTGGTCTGCAGTCAATCACCAATAATTTTGTAAGTGGACTAATTATTTTGTTTGAAAGGCCTATCAAAGTTGGAGATAGAATTGAAGTAGGGGATACTTACGGTGATGTAGCACAAATATCTGCCCGCTCTACAACGATTTTAACTAATGACAATATTTCTATTATAGTCCCAAACTCAAAATTCATTGAAAATGAAGTTATAAACTGGAGTCATAATGACAGGATAATTAGATTTAAAGTGCCTGTGGGAGTGAGTTATAGCAGTGATGTAAACTTAGTGAAGAAAATTTTACTGGAAGTTGCTGATGAACATGATGCCGTACTTAAAAATCCACCACCCAGTGTTCAGTTTTTAGAGTTTAATGATAGTAGTCTTGATTTTATACTATTGGTTTGGACGGAAAAAGCCATAAAAAGAAGGTCCCGACTTACAAGTGATCTCAATTTTGCAATTTTTAAGAAATTTGCGGAGCATGGAGTAGAAATCCCTTTCCCACAACGTGACCTGCATATCAAATCCGGATTTAAAGATGCTGTAGCTAAAAATCAAGATTGAAATCAAGAATTTTTTCTTTAGGAATAAAGTCTCCCGGTTCTGTGTAGTTCCATTTCAAAAAAATGCTGCAATTTTTAAATTATTGTTATATTGAATATAGTAAGCTTTATAAATATAACACAGATTTTGTATCTTTACACAATGGCAATATATC